>VBAO01000401.1 GCA_005883865.1 Candidatus Segetimicrobium genomatis | reverse complement strand
GCACCAGAAGCAGCCGCCGGCCAGCGTGGCTGCCTCGCGCCCGGGTGGTAGGTTGACGGGTCGAACATCGCTCATGACCGATCCCTCCCCGCCTGCCTCCCTTAGGATACCACGCCGGCGTCTCCCCGCGAGGCCCGCCCGCGGCGGGGTGTCCCGGGCAGATCGCATCTACTATATTGGAAGGGCGAGGCTACCGGCGGGACGACACCGCCGCCGTCATGCACGGGAACTGGTGGCGCTGCTGCGGAGCGCCTGGGCCGGGGGGTAGCCCGGCGGAGGTCTCTCCCGCGGCGATCTTGGGCATAATGCTGGATTGAACCAAACTCCGCCAGCGAGGTGCAGAATGCGTATCGTTCTTGCGATTGGGATCCTCGTGCTTGCCACGGCTTCCTTTGCCCCCGGCGCCTCATCGAGCACCCCCGCCGACCCGATCGTCTCCAGGCTGTCCAGCCTGAACGGGAATGCCTTCGATGTCGCCTTCTTGCAGGCGCGAATCCCCGTGGATGACGAGGCGATCGAGATGGCGATGACCGCCACGTTGTATGGGGATCATACCGAGTTGCTCCGCTGGAACCAGGCCGAGGTAGAGCGGAAGAACGGGCAGATTCGAAAGATGATCGCCTGGCTGCAGGAAGCCGGCGCCCGTCCCGCCGAGCGCAAGGCCGGCGTGGCCACCCCTGCAGTGAAGAAGCTCCGGACCCTCCGCGGTCCCGCCCTCGAGCGCGCCTACCTGTCGCTGATGGCGGCCCAGCTGGACCGCGCCGCCACGTTGTCGCGGCTCGCCGAGAAGAAGGCGCACCGGGACGCGCTGCGGTCGTTTGCGAAGGAGGACGTACGGATCGAAGCCCAGGACTCCACCACGCTCCGCGGCTGGATGAAGAAGTGGTTTTGAGGTTCGCGCGGTCGCGTACCGCGTCCTGACCCTGCCGGCCCGGCGAGCGTCGCCGGGCCGGCGGCCTTTTGTGGGCATCCGGCCCGCCACTGCAGGTGGCGCCCCGGCGGGATGGAGAAGGTAGGGGCATGTCGCGCAAGGTGCTCTCGCTCGAGGCGGCGGTTCGCCTGATTCCCGACGGGGCGCTGCTGACGTTGGGGGGAGTCCTGCTCAATCGCCCGCCGGCCGCGTTCGTTCGAGAGATGGCCCGCCAGCGCCGGCGGGGCCTTCGCCTGGTCAAGCCGTCCCCCGCGTACGATCTCGACCTGCTCACCGCGGCCGGCTGCGTGGCAGAGGCGGCGATCGGGATCACGACGTTCGAATCGCGCTTTGGCCAGAGCCGGCAGTTTCGAAGCGCGGTGGAACGCGGGACGTTGAAGGTCCGGGAGCATTCCTGAGCAACCATCCTCGCAGGGATGCAGGCGGCATCCCTCGGCATTCCGTTCCAGCCGGTGCGGGGGCTGTTCGGCACGGATGTGGCGGCCGATGGCGGCTTCGCCACGGTTCGCGATCCTTATTCCGGCGAGCTCGTCTATGTGGTCCCGCGGATCCGTCCGGAATGGGCCGTGCTCCACGTCCATGAGGCGGATGAGCAGGGGAACGCGCGTCTCTACGGCTCCCCGGGGTACGACCTCGTCATGGCGGAGGCCGCCGCCCACGTCATCCTGACGACCGAGCGGCTCGTGTCGAGCGAGGAGTTCCGCGCGCATCCCGAACAAACGAAGATCCCCGGCATCTTCGTCTCGGCGGTCGCCGTGGTGGCGGGAGGCGCGTCTCCGTGCGGGTGCATGCCCGACTACGACGTGGATCCAGACGGGATCAACGCGTACCTGCAGGCGGCCGGCTCCGAAGCGGCCCTCGCGGCGTACCTGGACCGCGTGACTCCGTAACCACGCATGGGACCCGGCGCCTCAGAGTGGATGGCGGTGGCCCTCGCCCGGACCATTCGCGACGGCGAGGTGGTGGCGCAGGGGGTGAACAGCGTCCTGGCCTCGCTGGGGATCCTCCTGGCCCGGGCCACGCATGCGCCGTCCCTCACGTGGATCACCATCGCCGGGGGCATCGATCCCGTCCTCTCGGAACTGCCGGACTCCTCGGCCAGCCCCGCCTGGCTCGCCGGCAGCTGCG
>VBAO01000400.1 GCA_005883865.1 Candidatus Segetimicrobium genomatis | reverse complement strand
AATCAAAAGACGATCGCGCGGGCGTGGCGGAATCCGGCAGACGCACCAGGCTTAGGACCTGGTGGGCCGAAAGGTCCGTGGGGGTTCAAATCCCTCCGCCCGCACTGAGCGATGCCGCGGTTTGCTTGAACCTCCATTCGGTCGTGTGCTATACTGCGCGTGGATCGATAGCCTCGACGGATGCACCGTCGAGGCTATCTGCCGTCAGGTGTGCCCCGAGCGTGAGGGAGGGTGCGTGGCCCCCATGGCAACGGCCGCGGAGAAAATGGCGTGGAGGACGGAGCCGGGCAGCCGCGCGGTTCTCGAGATCGACATCTCCGAGGACGAGGTGGCTCGGGCGATGGACCAGGCGTACGCCACGCTGGTGCAGCGGGTGACGGTGCCGGGGTTCCGGCGGGGGAAGGCCCCGCGCGCGGTGCTGGAGCGTCACGTCGGAACAGACGCGCTTCGCGAGGAGGCGCTCGAGCGGCTCCTCCCGGAGCGTTATGCGCAGGCGGTCGCCCAGGCCGGCCTCTCCCCGGTCGCCCGGCCGTCGTTCGAGGTCAAAGACGGCGCGGACGGCAAAGGGCTGCACTTCATCGCCACCGTCGAGGTTCGCCCCCAGGTCGCGCTCCCCGATTATCGGACGATCCGAGTGGCCCATGACGCGCACCCGGTGACCGACGCCGACGTGGATCGAGTGCTCGAGGACCTGCGCGCCCGGCAGGGGCGCCTCGTGAGCGCCGAGGCCGAGCCCGCGGGCCGTGGGGACTACGTCCTGCTCAAGGTGGCGGAGGCTCCGGCGGGGATCGCGCGGCTGCAACCCGGCAAAGAAATCCTTGCGGAGGTCGGCGGCGGCCTGCTGCCCGCGGAGGTCGAGGCGGCCCTGGAGGGAGTCCGCACCGGCGAGGATCGGGAGGTTCAGCCCGCGGGGAGCGAGGGGACGGTGCGTCTCCACGTGCTCGATGTCCGGCGGAAGGCGCTGCCCGCCCTCGACGACGCGTTCGCCCGCACGGTTTCCGACGAGCCGACCCTCGCCGCCCTGCGCGAGCGCCTCCGGGAGCGGCTGGCCCGCGAGCGGGCGGAGTCCGAGGCGCGGGACGTGCGGGAGCGCGCGCTCGAGGCGGTGCTCGCGCAGGTGAGCATCGACCTGCCCGACAGCATGGTGCTGCACGAGGTCGAGCACATGCTCGAGGAGCTCGCCCGCCGGTTGCAGTCGCGCGGCTTGAGCCTGGAGACCTATCTGCGGTCCCAGGAGAAAGACGAAGCGACCCTCCGGGCCGACCTGCGGCCGGGCGCGGAGCGCCGGGTGCGGGTGCGGCTCGTGCTGGACGAGGTCGCGCGCCGCGAGGGATTGACGCTCACCGAGGAGGAGATGTCTCGCGCGGTCGAGAACCTCGCCCAAGAATCGCGCGAGGACGTCCAGAAGATGCAGGGCTGGCTCGCTCAGGGCGACCGGCTCGCCGGACTGCAGGAATACCTCCTTCGGCAGAAGGCCATGGCAACGCTTGTCGCGGGCATGTCAGGAGGGAGTTGATCGGTGGACGATCGCCCCAAGCTCTACATGCCAATCGTCGTCGAGCAGACCGCGCGGGGGGAGCGGGCGTATGACATCTACTCTCGTCTGCTCCGCGAGCGGCTCATCTTCATCGGCGGACCGATCCAGGATGAGATGACCAACCTCATCATCGCGCAGATGCTCTATCTCGAGTACGAGGACCCGGAGAAGGAGATCCAGTTGTACGTGAACACCCCGGGTGGATCGGCCACGGCGGGGTTGGCGATCTACGACACGATGCAGTACATGCGGGCGCCCGTGTCCACGATCTGCGTGGGGCTGGCGGCGAGCGCGGGCGCGATCATCCTGGCGGGGGGCACCAAGGGCCGCCGGTTTGCGCTCACGTATTCCCGCATGATGATCCACCAACCGTGGGGCGGCGCCGAGGGGTCCGTGTCGGACATCAGCATCCAGACGAAGGAGTTCCTGGCGATCCGGCAGATCCTCAACGAGGTGCTGGCGAAGCACACCGGGCAGCCGCTCGAGCGGGTGGAGCGGGACACCGAACGCAACTTCTGGATGAGCGCCGAGGAGGCGAAGGAATACGGCCTCATCGACGACGTGATCAAGTCCCGAAAACTGGCCACCCCTCCGGCCGCCAGCCGATGAGCGATGTTTAAGTTCGGGGACGAGCGCGACCGCCTGAAGTGCTCATTCTGCGGGAAGACGCAGGAACAGGTCCGCAAGCTGGTCGCCGGGCCCGGCGTGTACATCTGCGACGAGTGCATCGAGCTCTGCAACGAGATCATCGAAGAGGAACTGTACGGCGAAACCCGCGGGCCGGCCAAAGCGAAGAGCATCCCGAAGCCGCACGAGATCTACCAGACCCTGTGTCAGTACGTGATCGGCCAGGAGCGGGCGAAGAAGGCGCTGGCGGTGGCCGTCTACAACCACTACAAGCGGATCGGGTCACCCCCGAAACGCGCCAGCGATGTGGAGCTCCAGAAGAGCAACATCTTGCTGGTCGGGCCCACGGGATGCGGCAAGACGCTGCTCGCCCAGACCCTCGCCCGAATCCTCGATGTCCCGTTCGCGATCGCCGACGCGACCTCGCTGACGGAGGCGGGGTACGTGGGGGAGGATGTCGAGAACATCCTCCTCCGCCTCATTCAGACGTCCGATTACGACGTCAAGCGGGCCGAGCGGGGCATCGTGTACATCGACGAGGTCGACAAGATCGCTCGGAAGTCCGAGAACCCGTCGATCACCCGGGATGTCTCGGGGGAAGGCGTGCAGCAGGCCCTGCGGACGGAAGCACCCGCACCAGGAGTTCATCCAGATCGATACGGCCAACATCCTATTCATCTGCGGCGGGGCGTTTGACGGTCTCGAGCGGATCATCGAGTCGCGCACCCGGGTCGCCAGCATCGGATTTGGGGCGAAGATCGAGCCGAAGCGCGAGCAGCGCGTGAGCGAACTGCTGGGGAAGGTCATGCCCCAGGATCTCCTGCGCTATGGCCTCATCCCCGAGTTCATCGGCCGGCTCCCGATCGTTGTGCCGATCGAGCCGCTGACCGAATCCGACCTGGTGTCGATCCTGGTGGAGCCCCGCAACGCCCTCGTCCGTCAGTACCAGAAAATCCTAGAGATGGATGGGGTGGAGCTCGTCGTGAGCGATGGCGCGCTGCGGGCGGTCGCCCGGGAGGCCATGACCCGGCACACCGGCGCGCGGGGGCTCAGGACCGTGCTCGAGGAGATCATGCTCAACATCATGTATGAGATCCCATCCCGCGGGGATGTCAAACGGTGCATCATCACCGAGGAGACCATCGCCAAGCGCGTCGAACCGCTGCTCTTGACCGCCAGCGACCTCAAGAAGGTGCCCAAAGAGAAGCCCGCCTGAACGCCCTGGCCCCGTGGGGGAGGCCAGCCTGCTCCGCACGGGGGAGGTGTCGGCCGGCGGGGTCCCGGTCCCGGGAATCTTTCACGGCCTATTTTCCGTTTATATGTGTATTAGATGGAGGGGGGGATACAGACGAGAGTGGTCGACAGCCCCGGCGGGAGGGGATACCAGATGATGGAACAGAAGCCGGAACAAAAATCGGAGCACAAGTCGGAGCAGAAGTCTGAGCAAAAGCGGGAACAGGATCTGCAGCCCACGCTCCCCGAGGCCTTGCCAATACTGCCCCTCAAGGGAACGGTGGTCCTGCCGTTCATGGTGGTCCCCCTGGGGGTGGGCCGGCCCAAGTCCCTGGCGGCGCTCGAGGCGGCGCTCGCCGGCGATCGCGTCCTCCTCCTGGTAGCCCAGAAGCAGGACGATCTGGAGGATCCCGGGCCGGACGACCTCTACAGGCTGGGGACGGTCTGCAAGATCCTGCAGGTCGGAAAGCAGGCCGACGGCACGGTGCAGGTGGTCGTCGAGGGGGTCGTCCGCGGAGCCATCGCGGAGTTCCTCCAGACGGCGCCCTTCTTCCAGGTCCGGATCACGCTCCGCACCGATCCCAAGGACAAGCCGCTCGAGATCGAGGCCCTGATGCGCGGGGTCACATCCCAGTTCGAGCGGTACGCGCGGCTCTCACGCTCGATCGCCCCGGAGGCGTTCATGCTGGCGATGTCGGCCGAGGAGCCGGGCCGGCTCGCGGACCTCGTGGCTCAGCACATCCAGCTTCGGGTGGACGAGCGGCAGCGGGTGCTGGAGGCCGCCCCGAAGGAGCGGCTGGAGATGCTCAGCGGGATCCTCACCAAAGAGATCAACATCCTTGAGCTGGAGCGGAAGATTCAGAACCGGGTTCGCAAGCAGATGGAGAAGAGCCAGCGCGAGTACTTCCTGAAAGAACAGATCAAGGCGATCCAGCAGGAGCTCGGCGAGAAGGACGAGCGGACCGCGGAAGTGGATGACTATCGGAAGCGGATCGAAGAGGCCGACCTGCCGGAGAAGGTCAAGGAGAAGGCCGTCGAGGAGCTCAGCCGCCTGGAGAAGATGCCCCCGATGGTGGCGGAGGCGGTCGTGGTCCGCACCTACCTGGACTGGATTCTGGCGCTCCCGTGGTCCACGCGGACCGACGACCGGCTGGACATCAAGGCCGCCCGCGCGATCCTCGACGAGGACCACTACGGGCTGGAGAAAGCCAAGGACCGGGTCGTGGAGTACCTCGCCGTGCGCAAGCTCGCGCCCGAGTCGAAGGCGCCGATCCTCTGCTTCGTGGGTCCGCCGGGGACCGGGAAGACCAGTCTCGGCAAGTCGCTCGCGCGGGCCCTGGGACGCAAGTTCGTCCGCGTCTCCCTGGGGGGCGTCCGCGACGAAGCCGAGGTTCGGGGGCACCGCCGGACGTACGTGGGGGCGCTGCCCGGCCGGATCATCCAGGGCATGCGCACGGCGGGCAGCAAGAACCCCGTGTTCATGCTGGACGAGATCGATAAGCTGGGGATCGATTTCCGCGGGGACCCGTCGGCCGCCCTGCTGGAGGCGCTCGACCCGGAGCAGAACAACTCGTTCAGCGACCATTACCTGGAGCTCCCGTTCGACCTGCGCGAGGTCATGTTCATCACGACGGCCAACATCCTGGACACCGTGCCTCCGGCCCTCCGCGATCGCCTCGAGGTGATCCGGTTCTCGGGGTACATCGAGGATGAGAAGCACCATATCGCGACCGAGTTCCTCATCCCGAAGCAGTTGAAGGAAAATGGGCTCAAATCCGAGCACATCGCCTTCACCGACGAGAGCCTCCGGCACGTCATCCGGCAGTACACGCGCGAAGCCGGGGTGCGAAACCTGGAGCGGGAGATCGCGACGATCTGCCGCAAGGTGGCCCGTGAGGTGGCCGAGGGGGACGCGACCTCGGTCAAGGTGACGATCCAAAACGTGCACAAGTTCCTGGGGCCGACGAAGTTCCATTACGGCAGCGCCGGAAAGATCGACGAGGTGGGCGCCGCGACCGGGCTCGTGTTCACCGAGCAGGGGGGAGACATCATCACCGTCGAGGCCACCCTGGTCAAGGGCGATGGGAAGCTGACCCTCACGGGGCAGCTCGGCGACGTGATGAAGGAATCCGCGCAGGCCGCGCTCAGCTATATCCGCGGTCGCGCGCTCGCGCTCGGGGCGGATGACTCGTTCACGTCGCGGTACGACGTGCACGTGCATGTGCCCGCGGGCGCCGTTCCCAAGGACGGCCCCTCGGCGGGGATCACGATGGCGACCGCCCTGGCCTCCGCGCTCACCGGCCGGCACGTCCGGAAGGACGTCGCGATGACCGGGGAGATTACCCTGCGCGGCAACGTGCTCCCGATCGGCGGGTTCAAGGAGAAGGTCGTCGCCGCCCACCGCGCGGGGATCAAGATCGTGATCGTCCCCAAGGAGAATGAAAAGGATCTGGTGGAGATCCCTGCCAACGTCAAGAAGAAGTTGCGGTTCATCTTCGTCGAGCACATGGACCAGGTGCTCAAGGAGGCCTTGGGCCCGGGGTTCGGGTTGCCGGTCCTCTCCCATCCCCCGACGGACCTGCGCCGTTCGCAGCCGTCGATCCAGGCGTAGCCACCGTTCCCCGTGCGGCGCGGCCCCTTCCCCACGAGGGGGAGGGGCCTCCGTACGGAATCCAAAACTTATCGTTTAGTTTGGCTGGTGGCTTAAACTACAATCGGAGCGATGCGGTGAAACGGACGAAATGAACACAACCAGCT
>VBAO01000399.1 GCA_005883865.1 Candidatus Segetimicrobium genomatis | reverse complement strand
GCCGGCCATCTGACCAAGCTCCTGAACAACATGCTCTCCCTCGCCTCGATGGCGGCGCTGGCCGAGGTCCTCCCCCTCGGCGTCCGGCTCGGGCTGGATCCCCCGCTTCTCGTGCAGGCGCTCGCCGCGGGGTCGGGCGCCACCACGATGATCCCGGGGCGGGGCGAGCGGATCCTCCAGCGCGACTTCACCGCGTCGTTCCGGGTCGACCTCGCGCACAAGGACCTCCGCCTCGCGCAGGAGGTGGCGCAGGACGTGAACCTCCCGCCGCCGGTGACCCAGGCCGCGGCGATGACGTTCACGATGGCGCGCAGCCTCGGCCTGGACGCGGAGGACACCGTGGCCGTCGTCAAAGTATGGGAGCGGCTGCTGAGGGTGGAGGTGCGCGGCCGCTGAGTCAAGCCCGGATTTCCGTCTGTGATCGACGTCAAGTCGAAACGAGCGTTCGCCGCCGGCTCTTGATCCCCTCCGTTTCTTCGGCGCGTCTGCCTAGTGGTCGGGTGACGCCCACGGGATCCTGAGCCGACACGGTTGCCTTTATGGCCTGACTACCCAGCCGGGCGGCGTTATGTACCTCCGCCCATCACCGGAAGACCCTTCGCGAAAACCGTCGAGCAAAGCTACGCACAGGGAGAGGGGTACGCTGTCCCTGGATAACTACCCCCAGGGCGTCCGTTGGCGAACACCCCGGGAGCAGCCGCGGACCGCCAGTTACGCAGATCAGCTACCTCATGCCACCTCTCCGCAAGCCGTCATTCAAATGGAAATGCCTACAGCGGCGAGTGCGGGGCACGACTCAGCGAACGTCGTCGTGATTCTGATGGGCTTATGGAGTTGGATGTTGCCACCCGCCAAGAGTTGGGGGAACGTGTCTGGGTTCGTGCTATAGTCGATCACCTCTGTCCCTGTGGTGGGGTCTGTGTGCGTCACCAGGATGTCGAACTGGTCAACCCCCCTGCCTGGTTCGCCGTGGTCAGCGGCCCGCACCGCAAAGTGTTCACCGTCACCGAACTGGTTCGTCCTGGCCGTGCCACAGATGACACGGGCTTCGGGGTCCCCGGCAATGACATCGTTCAAGTACGCCGTGATAGTCTCCCAGTGAACGTTCAGCCCTGTGCCGTGGTCGATATACTCCAGATGGCCCCACAACCCGTGCCCGTCTCCCCCATCCTTGCAGGCGCCACCGACGCCGAAGTTCGCGTGGGCCCCCGGAGTGGCGCCCGTGGCGTTAATGATGAAGCCGCCGCCGGTCAGGAAGTCCGGCGGGGACTCCCCCGGACGCGGGCATACCCACGCGGCGGCGGGGCCTATGCTAAACAACAACGGCGCTACTGCAAGGACGGCCACTCCAACTACAAGGAATACTTTACGCATCGCTCTCCCCCGTTCGCATCGAGACATTTCGATTAGCACGCACGTCCCGTCCCGGAAGGACGCACCCCTCAAGGGCGGCCGGCAACCCCAGGGACGGCATCGTCAGGCCTCAGTAACTGGCCTGCACCGCCGACGCTTGCCCGCCGCTGGGGCCAGCCATCGCAGACCCAACCATCACATCCGTAACGCCAGCGATGGTCGCATGAAGGGCGTTCACCACGATGGTGCCATCCGACAAAATTTGCTGCTCGTAGAGGACCACCGTGCCTCCCGGGATACTGATCGTCTGGTTCGGGTCCCCGGTCACCAGGATGGGCACCCCATTGATCGAGAGATTATCGATCTCCGCGATGCCGGTCCCCGCGGCGCCTTGGGCCGCCGAGGCTTGGGCGATGACGAGATCGGCACCGATGGTGTTGACGCCAACGCTCAGAGCCAGGTCCGCGAGCGAGGCCTCAGAGTCAATCTGGTCAGGGTACCCGATCGTGGTGGCATGGAGAGCCTCCCCCGTGAGCACCGAGGGGATCTGGTCCGCAATCGCCGACGCCTGGAGAGCATCACTGGTCCCTGCTGCGAGAAGTCCTGTGCCCTCCAGCGTCGTCGTGGTTCCGGTGAGGGTCGTCGTGACCCCAGTAACAGTGCCGATAATAGCCCCGGGGTCAATTTGAGCTCGGGCGGGCGGGGTCCATCCCAGCAGCCCGACTGAAAGCGCACAGAGTCCCGCGAGAATCCAACGTTGAACGACTGTGTAGCGCATCGTTAACCTCCAGATCTCAAGTTCGCCCCACACTCCCCGTCCTTCCGAAACTCCCGGTTCCCCCAAGAGCCAAGAGTTGGTGTGGAGCGCTATCGACTTGCTTCATCTCGATAAGCCTAATGAACCGCCGCCGATTTCTCCCCGAGTCAGGAGCAGCGACACACACAGACCTTGGCCCATGTGTTTGATGGGGGCGACCGTGCTTGACTTCCCGGGGAGTCTTCCGCTACCGTATGAGTTGCCGTTCACCTCCTCTCTTCTCGGGATGGGGGTGGTGGCAGGGGCGGGTAGCGTGCAAAAGCTTCCCGCCCTTTCTTCCTGAACCGAAGGGCAGAGCGCTCTGCCCATG
The DNA here is from genome assembly GCA_005883865.1 of Candidatus Segetimicrobium genomatis. Lineage (GTDB taxonomy): Bacteria > Sysuimicrobiota > Sysuimicrobiia > Sysuimicrobiales > Segetimicrobiaceae > Segetimicrobium. The sequence goes on along the minus strand of VBAO01000399.1, from coordinate 88 downwards.
CCAACCTCCGCATGCCCAGACTAGATTCGGAAGGGAGGTTGCGGGAATCCAGTTTCCCCCGGAATTAGATGGATAATTTCGATGAAGA
>VBAO01000398.1 GCA_005883865.1 Candidatus Segetimicrobium genomatis | reverse complement strand
GGGGTTGGCCGTCAGCGCGCGGGCAATCGCCAGCATCTGCTGTTCGCCACCGGAGAGCATGCTCCCCCGGTGCGCCCGCCGCTCCCGCAGCCTCGGGTAGAGCTCGAACACTCGTGCCAGGTCCCACGCCGGCCCGCCATACCCTCGAGCCTCGCGCGCCGCCACGGTCAGGTGCTCGAGCACCGTGAGCGAGGGAAAGATCCGCCGCCCCTGAGGGACGAGCCCGATGCCGCGTTGCGCGATCTCGTGGCTGGGCAGCCGGGTGATGTCCCCTCCTGCGAACAGGACCCGCCCGCGGCGGGGGCGCGCGAACCCGATAACCGAGCGGATGAGCGTCGTCTTGCCCATGCCGTTCCGGCCGAGGAGCGCCACGGCGGTCCCCGGACGAACCTCGAGCGAGACCCCCTGGAGGACGTGGGAGTCCCCGTAGTACGTGTGGAGGTCCTCCACCCTCAGCACGCCGGCCTCACGCCGATCCCCGCCCCCCGTCCGCGGGGCCCGCGCCGAGGTAGATTTCCTGCACTGTCGGGTCCGCGCGGACGGCCGCGTTGGTTCCCTGTGCCACCAACCGTCCGAAGTGCAGCACCGCCATGGTCTCGGCCACCTCGAAGGCGACGTCCATATCATGCTCGATCATGAGGATCGTGAGCCCGGGATCCAGCCCCTTGATGAACCGAGCCATCTCCCGGCGCTCTCCGGGAGAGAGGCCGGCGGCGGGCTCGTCGAGGAGGAGCATCCGGGGCGACCCGGCGAGCGCGAGCAGGACCTCCAGCTGCCGCTGCTCACCGTACGAGAGGGCGCGGACTTCCGCGCGCCGCTTCTCCCACAGGCCCGCCCGCTCGAGCAGTTCCCGGGCGCGCTCGTGGAGCCTGGTATACCACCCGAGCGGCCAGGTCACGACATACTTGGTGACCTCGAGCGCCTGCGCCGCCAGGAGGACGTTCTCCTCCACGGTGAGCGGACCGAACAGGTTGGTGATCTGGAAGGTACGGGCCAGCCCCATGGCGGCCCGGCGATGCGCCGGAAGCCCGGTCACATCACGGCCAAAGAGATGGATCCGGCCCGAGCTGGGGGCCAGCTCACCGGTGATCAGATTGAAGAGCGTCGTCTTTCCCGCGCCGTTCGGGCCGATGATCGCCTGCCGGACACCCTCGCGGACGCTGAGCGTCACGTCGCGCACCGCTTCGAGGCCGCCGAACCGGCGACCGATCCCGTCGAGCTCGAGCGCCCCCTGCCCCATTCGGCGCTCCGCTACCCGCAGTACCGGCAGGGCGGGTACGCGCGGTCGTACACGGGTTGCGTGAGGAACTCCTCGGGGGGGAACGTCCAGAACTGCGAGACGTTGTGGAACGTGTTGATCACCGAGTTCGTGGCGTGGCCGCCGCGCACTTCCACCTTGCGGACGTAGATGTTCTGAATCACGTTCTGGTAGCCGTCCAGGCGCATGGGTCCCCGCGGGGCATTTGGCAGTTGCACCGCACGGAGCGCCCGCAGGAACCCTTCCGTGTCCTCCACCTTTCCGCCCACGTTCTGCGCCGCCGTATCGATCCACTGGGCGCCAGAGTAGTTGGTCTCGGCGTAGTAGGAAGGATCCTTCTGATACTTCGCGGTGTACGCCTCGACGAACTTCCGGGCTTGCGGAGTCGACAGGGCGGCGCTCCACATCAGCGGCGTGATGACTCCCGCGGCATCCTCCGGGTCCATCCCCCTGAGGAGGCTCTCGTCCGAGAGCAGGCCCCCGCCGATCAGCGGCAGCCTGTCCTTGAGCCCGTACTGCCGGTAGGCCTTGACGAACCGGATCACATCGGCGCCGACGGGGATGGCGAACACGGCGTCCACGTCTCGGCGGAACTGGGTGACATACGGGCTGAAATCCGGTGTCCCGAGCGGAGCCCAGATTTTCTGGACGACCTGGCCGCCGTGACCCTCAAACGTCCGCTGGAACCCGCCCACCACCTCGTAGCCGAACGCGTAGTCGCTCCCGATCGTCGCGATCCGCTTGAACTTGAGCATCGTCGCGACCCACTCCCCAAACGGGTGGGTGGGCTGGCTGCTCGACCATCCGGTCCGGATGAGATTGGGAGCCCGCTTCCTCTGGGTGAGGTCGTCGGCCGAGCACACGGCGAACAGCGTTGGGACGTTTCGGTCGACGACGTAGTCGCGCACGGCGTACCCCTCGGAGGCGAGGAGCGGAGCCGTCAGAATGTGCACCCGGTCCTGCTCCACCATCTTGCGCGCCTTCGTCAGCGCGTTCGCCGGCACGCCGCCCGCGTCCTCGACAATCAATTGCACCGGCCGGCCGGCCATCACGGAGCCCTTCTCGGCGAGGTAGAGTTGGAATCCGTCCAGCATATCGCGGCCGCTGGGGGCAACGGTTCCCGTGATGTCGGCGAGGAATCCGATGCGGATCGGGGCCGTGGGCTGCGCATGCACGAGAGGGCGCAAGGTCTCCAGACTCCCGGCCGCGGCCGCACCGGCACCGAGCAGGGACCGCTACGGGTGCTCCGCGGTGGGCGTGGGCGCGGCGCCGCGCCGCGGTGGCGCCCGCATCCGGCGGATCATGGCCTGGCCGGCCCCGACGATGCCCGTCGGCGCGTACATCACCGCCAGGACGAGAACGGCGCCCAAGACGGTCAGCCACCGCTGGGTGATTCCGCTGAGGAGGTTTTGCAGAAAGACGAGGAGCGCAGAGCCGATCACCGACCCGAAGAGCGTGCCGGTGCCGCCGAGAATGACCATGAGCAGGGCGTTGGCGGAAGCGACGAGGTTGACGTCGGCAGGGCTGACGAACCCATTGTAGTAGGCGTAGAGCACACCGCCCAGCCCGCAAAACGTCCCGGCGATCACGAAGACGAGGTACTTGTGCAGCCAGACGTCGTACCCGAGCACCCGCATGCGAGATTCGCTCTCCCGGATGCCGCGGAGCGCGAGCCCGAAGGGCGAGACGGTCAGGAGGTACATCGACCCGGCGGCCGCGATCGTCACCGCGAGGGTAAAGTAATAATAGGCGCCGATCTGGCTGAGGTGGAACCCCGGGCCCAGCACGGGTCGCGGGATCCCCCGTAGTCCGTTGTCGCCCCCTGTCATCGAGACCCACCGGTATGCCAGCCCCCAGATGATCTGCCCGAGGGCCAGGG
>VBAO01000397.1 GCA_005883865.1 Candidatus Segetimicrobium genomatis | reverse complement strand
CGGGTCGACATCCTCGTCAACAACGCCGGGGCGACGTGGGGCGCGCAGGTCCTGGACATGCCGGTCGACGCCTGGCGGAAGGTCATGGATACGAACGTCACGGGGACGTTTCTCATGATCCAGGCCGTGGGCCGCGCCATGATCGACGCGGGCCGGGGCGGGAAGATCGTGAACATCGCGAGCGTCGCCGGGCTCATCGGGGCGGACGCCGGCGTGCTGGATGCGATCGGGTACAGCGCGAGCAAAGGGGCCGTGATCGCCCTCACCCGCGATCTGGCGGTCAAGTGGGCGCGCCACGGCATCACGGTGAACGCGCTCGCCCCCGGGTTCTTTCCGACCAAGATGACTCGATGGCTGATCGACCATCGGGGGGAGGCGATCCTCGACACCATTCCCCTGGGGCGGTTGGGGGGCGATGACGATCTGAAGGGCGCCGCCGTGTTTCTGGCCAGCCGGGCCAGCGACTTCATGACGGGGCAGGTCCTGGTGGTCGACGGGGGACAAACGGCGTGGTGAGGCGACCGGAGGGGGAAGGGGCCATGGAACCGGGCGCGGCCCGGCGCCTGTGCGTCGTGGGCGCCGGGACGATGGGGCACCAGATCGCGATGCTGGGCGCGCTGGCCGGCTGCGCGACACACGTGGTGGACGTGCGGCCTGACGCGCTGGAGCGGGCCCAGGTCGCCAATCGCGCCCATATGGCGCGGTGGGTGGAGCGCGGACGGCTCACCGCCCAAGACGCAGCGGATGCGCTTGGCCGCCTCCGGTGGACGACCCGCTTGGAGGAGGGGGCCGCGGACGCTGATTTCGTCATCGAGGCGGTGATCGAGCGGCTCGAGGACAAGCAGGCCGTGTTCACGGCCCTCGACCGGCTCGCCCCTGCGCATGCCGTCCTCGCGACCAATTCGAGCACGATCCGAAGCTCGTTCCTGGCGTCGGTGACGGCCCGGGCGGACCGTGTCTGCAACATGCACTTTTTCAATCCCCCGCTCGTGATGGAGCTCGTCGAGGTGGTGGTCCACCCCGCCACCAGCGAGGCCACCGCGGCGGCGGCGTTGGCCTTGGCGCGGCGGATGGGACGGACGCCGGTCCTCCTCCGGAAGGAGATCTCGGGGTTTGTCGTCAACCGCATCCTGGCCGCGATCATGGACGAGGCACTCCGCCTCTACGAAGGGGGGATCGCCTCGTTCGAGGACATCGACATCGCGGTCAAGAAGGGCCTCCGGCATCCGATGGGCCCGTTCGAGCTCATGGACTTCAACGGGATCGACGTGGCCTACAACGTCCGGATGCAGCGCTACCGCGAGACCGGGGATGAGCTCCAGAAGCCGGCCCGCAGCATCGAGGAGCGGTACGGGCGGGGCGAGTGGGGGCGCAAGACCGGGAAGGGGTGGTATGCGTACCCGCGCCCCGAGCCATCGTGAGGGACCGGGCCGGGCGGGCAACGTCGTGATGGCGGGTGGGAGATGGTGACGGAGAAACAGCTTGCGGGAGGGATGTGGCTGGCTGAGGCCTCCACGGTCCCGGAGGTGTTCACCCCGGAGCGATTCTCCGAGGAGCACCTCATGATCGCGCGGACGGTCCGGACGTTTCTCCACCAGGAGGTGGCGCCCCTCGACGCCCGGCTCGAGCAGAAGGACCTGCCGCTCATGCGCGAGGTCCTCAGGAAGATCGCCGGCCTCGGCGTCTTCGCGGCGGACGTGCCGCCCGAGTACGGGGGGCTGGGCCTCGACCGGATGACCGGCCTGCTCCTCGCCGAGACGATCTCGCGCGGCGCCGTCTCGTCCAGCGTGGGGGCCCATCTCACGATCGGGATGCTGCCCATCGTCTTCTTCGGCACGGATGCCCAGCGGAGGCGCTACCTTCCCCGGATGGCGGCGGGGGATCTGGTCGGCGCCTACGCCCTCACCGAACCCACCGCCGGCTCGGACGCGCTCTCGCTGCGCACGGCCGCCGTTCCAGATCCGGACGGGACCTACCGGCTCTCCGGCGCCAAGCAGTTCATCACCAACGGCGGCATCGCCGACGTCTTCGTGCTCTACGCCAAAGTCGACGGGAGCAAACTCACCTGCTTCATCGTCGACCGGGAGACCCCCGGATTCGCCGTGGGCCCGGAAGAGCACAAGATGGGCCTCCGCGGATCGTCCACGACCTCGTTGTTCCTCGACAACGTGCGCGTGCCCCGCGAGAACGTGCTGGGCGACGTGGGTCGCGGGCACGTGGTGGCCCTCAACATCCTCAACCTGGGCCGCCTCAAACTGGGAGCCGGATGCATCGGCGCGGCCAAGCATGCCCTGCGCGATGCGGTGGGGTACGCCCGTGAGCGGCGCCAGTTCGGGCGCCCGATCGCGTCGTTTGGGCTGATCAAGCAGAAGATCGCCGAGATGGCGGTCCGTCTCTTCCTGGCCGAGAGCGCGGTCTACCGCGTCGGCGGAGGGCGGGGGGCGTGAGGCCGCGCGCGCCCTCGAAGAGTACGCCTCGGAGTGCGCGATCAACAAGGTACTCGGGTCGGAGATGCTCGACGAGGTCGTCGATGAGATGGTGCAGATCTACGGCGGGTATGGGTTCATCGAGGACTACCCGGCGGCCCGGGCCTACCGAGACGCCCGCATCAACCGCCTGTACGAAGGGACAAACGAGATCAACCGCCTCGTGATCGCCGGCCAGGTGCTGCGCCGCGCCTCGACGGGTCGGATCCCGCTCCTGGACGCCGCCCGGCGCGCGGCCGCCGCCCTCGACGCCGCCCCCGATGACGGGCCCGCGCCGCTTCCCGCCCTCGGGACCTCCGAGGAGCGGCTGGCCCGGGCGAAGACGGGGGTGCTGGCCTGTCTGGGCCGCGTCATCGACCGGGCTGTCAACCTCGACGAGTGCCAGGAGGTCCTGGGCTGGCTCAGCGATCTGATGATCGAGGTCTTCGCCGTCGAGTCGGGGGTGCTTCGAGCCCGGCAGGGGGCGGGGACCCCTCGTGGCGGCCTGATGATGGAGATCGCTCGCGATGCGGTCGCCGAACTGGGGCCGTCCCTCGAGCGGCTCGCGGCGCGGATCCTCTCCGCAATCGAGGAGGACCCCCTGCTGTCGCGCGACCTCGCCGGCATGCGCGCGCTGCTTGGGGGAGGTCCCCCGAACACGCTGGCCGCCAGGCGGGCGATCGCCGATCAGGTCCTCGAGGCCGGTGGGTACGGCCTCGGCCTCCCGCCCGCGTAGGGGGAGGTGACCCCGGCCTGTCTCGGCGGGCCACGAGTGGGGCATCACCTATGATCGACGCTCATGCCCTTACCATTTCTGCACCAACGCCGGCCTGCACAGCCCCGATCTCGAGGACTCGGGCAGGTCCTCCACTGGCTTCGCAACGGCGGTCGCCCCGCGGCGTTCGACATTACGGATGAGGAAGTCAACGGGACAACGCGGCAGCTCGTGGAGCTGACCGTGCAGGTTGCCCGCGAAATGCGGATGCGCGAGTCGGAGATCAAGCACGCCCGGCTGGGCGTCTTCCTGCACGACATCGGCATGTCGGGCATCCCCGACGACGTCCTCTTCAAGGCCGGTTCGCTGAACAAGCGGGAACGCAGGATCGTGAGCGAGCATCCCAACTATGCGCACGAGCTCCTCTCGTCGGTTCCCGCGCTGGCCTCCGCGCTGGATATCCCATATTGCCATCATGAGAAGTGGGACGGCACCGGATACCCGCAGGGACTCAAGCACGCGGAAATCCCGCTGGCCGCCCGGATCTTCGCCGTCGTCGACGTGTGGGTGGCGCTGCGGTCAGACCGGCCCTACCGGCCGGCGTGGACCGAGGAGGACGCCCACGTCTACATCCTCCAGCGGTCCGGCCGTGATTTCGATCCGGCGGTCGTGGAGGCGTTTCTGAGGGTCCAGCCCGTCCCTGACGTGTAGGTCCGCGGCGGGGGCTCCCACCCCCGCGGTCCGGCCCGGCGGCAATCTTCCATCAATACTCGCACCCCTCGCGCCGGGGGTGTCCTGGGTGACCTCCAAATGGGGCATTTTCAGTAAGGGGCTTGGCGCAACCGTCGGCCTTCCATGGGGTTTCGAAAGGGGAGCACCCAGGTGTCCAGTAATCCAGATCCGCGTACGCCGATGTGGCTGCACATGAGAGCCCGCACGGGCGAGGAGTGGATCAGCCTGGTGCGGGTTCTCCTGTTGCTCGCGCTGATCCCTGCGTTGTGGTTCGGAATCATCCGCGTGACGACCCCGGCCGTGAACGCCATCATCATGCTGTTCGGAGGATACGTGATCCTCCTCGCGGTCGGCCCCCGGTGGGT
>VBAO01000396.1 GCA_005883865.1 Candidatus Segetimicrobium genomatis | reverse complement strand
CCCCTTCCTGTATCTCTACTACCTGACCATCCTGGAAGCGGCGGCCCGGCTCAACCTCCGCCAGGCGATCGCCGCCGCCCTCGCGATGGCCGGCCTCGTCGTCCTTCTCTGGACGCGGGGAGAGCCGAGCCAGCTGGAGACGGCTGGCTTTCGCCTCGGCGCGATCATCGCGGGCGGGTTCTTCCTGGCGCTGTTTCTCAGCATGCTCGTCCAGGAGTACCGGGTCACCCAGGATCGCATCTTGTTCGCTGAGACGCTGGATAAGCGCCTCAAAGAAGCCACCCGGCAACTCGAGGACCAGCTGCAAGAGCTCCGGTTCTATAATGAACTGGCCAGCCGCCTCTCGGGTGAACTCCGGGTGCAGGGAGTGCTGGAGATCCTCCTCGAGGTCTTTCTGCCGACGATCGGTCTCTCGAAGGGCGTCGCCTTCACCTTGGGTGAGGACGAAG
>VBAO01000395.1:2129-4903 GCA_005883865.1 Candidatus Segetimicrobium genomatis | reverse complement strand
CTGCTGCTCATCGGGGCCGGGATGGCGTACTGGCGGCTGAACGCGGGGCTCGTGAAGACGGACAATGCCCAGACCGGCGGCGATCTTGCGCCGGTGAGCGCGCAGATCAGCGGGACCGTGATAAAGATCGACGTCGCCGACAACCAGTACGTGAAGAGCGGGACGGTGCTGGTCGAGCTCGACCCGACGGACTACCGTCTCGCGCTCGACCAGGCGAAGGCGAACCTCGCCGCCGCGGAGGCGCAGGTCAGGGTGGCGGAGGCGACGCTCGCGGACCAGGAAAACCAGTATCGCACCGGGGTCAACGCGGCGCGGGGGGCGCTCGCGGCGACCACGCCGCGCCTGCCCCAGGCGCAGGCGCAGGTGCGCATGGACGAGCAGACGACCGCAGCGCAGGTCGCCCAGGCCCAGGCCGGCGTCGCCACCGCTCGGGCCAATGTGGTGGCGGCGCAGACCGCCGAGGAAACCGCCCGCAAGACGCTGGACCGAGACCGGCAGCTCCTGACGCAGGGAGCGATCGCCCAGCAGCAGGTGGACACCGATACCGCGGCCTTCGCGGGCGCGGCAGCCCAGTACCGGGCCGCCCAGGAGGGGCTGCGGCAGGCGCAGGCCGCCCTCGCGGTCGCCGAGGCGAACCGGGAGCAGGTGGTCATCGCCCAGCATACCGTCGCGGTCAACGAGGGGCAGATCGCTCAGGCGCAGGCCCAGTTCCAGCAGGCGCAGGCCGGCGACACGCTGGTCCGCGAGCGGGCGCAGCAGCTCGCGGCGGCGGAGGCGCAGGCGGCGGCGACCGCCCAGGCCGTGAAGACGGCGCAGGTGAATCTGGATCGGACCCTCATTCGGGCTCCCGCGGATGGGTGGGTGACCAACCGCACGGTGCAGATCGGCCAGACGGTGCAGCCGAATCAGCCGTTGTTGTCCGTCGCGATCGCCGAGCATCGGTGGATCGTGGCCAACATCAAGGAGACCCAGCTCGCCAACGTGCGGGTGGGAGACCCGGCGCGCATCACGGTGGACGTGTTCCGGGGCAGGGTGTTTCACGGGCATGTCCTCAGCATCACGGCGGCCTCCGGGTCGGCCACCGCGCTCCTCCCGCCGGACAACGCCACGGGCAACTTCGTCAAGGTCGTCCAGCTCGTGGCCGTCCGGATCTCGCTGGATCCCGACTCCGATCCCGACGTCCATGTCCCGGTGGGCGTCTCCGCCGAGGTGACGATCGACACGCGGCACCGGGGCCGGTAGGTGATCGCGCCGCCGGGGGCGGGCGGCCGGGGCCGGCCGTCCGGGGCGGGCAAGTGGCTCGTCACGACGTGAGGACGCGCTGACACGATGTCGAGCGAAGCCATTCCCGTTTCAGGCGTAGGAGGCCGTGACCGCCCGGCACCCCGGAGCCGGTGGCTCGTCACCATCGCGGTCATGCTGGGCGCCATCATGGGGGCGATCGATTCGAGCGTGGTCAACGTCGCCCTCGCCCACATCCAGGCGACCTACGGCGTCACGACGCAGGAGGTCACCTGGGTCAGCACATCCTACCTGATCACGCTCGTGATCATCATGCCCCTGACCGCATGGGTCGCGTCCGTGGTCGGCCGGAAGCGGATGTACCTGATGGCCGTGGCCGTGTTCACGGTGGCCTCGGTGTTGTGCGGCTTCTCGCGCACGTTGGGCCAGCTCATCGCGTTTCGGGTGCTGCAGGGGCTGGGGGGAGGCGTGCTGGCCCCCACGGCCCAGGCGATCATGCGCGAGTCGTTTCCGCCCGAAGAGCAGGGACAGGCCATGGGGTTCTTCGGGATGATCATCCTGCTGGGCCCGGCCATCGGGCCCACCCTGGGCGGCTGGCTCACCGACAACTACAGCTGGCCGTGGATCTTCTTCGTCAACGTGCCCATCGGCGTGCTCGCCCTCGTGATGGGGTCCTCCGTGATCGTCGATCCGTCGTACATGCGCGGGCACGGCTTCCGGCGAATCGACGGCGTCGGCATCGGCCTGATGGCCGTCGCCTTCGCATCGCTCCAGATCCTCCTCGAGGAGGGCGAGCGGGATGCGTGGCTCCAGAGTCCGTTCATCGCCGCCCTGATGGCGGTGACGGTGGTCGCCCTGGCCGCCTTCGTCTGGTGGGAGCTGCGTGCCGCCACCCCCGCCGTGGACCTGCGGATCCTCGGCAACTCCGCCTTCAGCTCGGGGACGCTGATCATGGGGGTGCTGGGGCTGGCGATGTTCGGCAGCCTCATCCTGTTGCCGCTCTTCGTCCAGGACCTCCTCGGCTACACGGCCACCCGGGCCGGCCTCACCCTGATGCCCCGGTCGCTCGTCATGGTGCTGATGATGCCCCTGGCGGGCGCGCTCTACAATCGCCTGGGCGCGTACATCATGCTCCCGTTCGGATTGATCCTCAGCGGGAGCGCGGGGCTGCTGATGGGGCGGTTCAACCTCGACAGCGGCCCCCTGCAGCTCCTGTGGCCGATGATCATTCAGGGGATCGGGTTGGCGTTCATGTTCATCTCGCTGGCCACGACAACGCTCTCCGCCGTGCCGCGCCCCCAGATGCAGGGCGCCACGGGGCTGTTCAACCTCACCTTCCAGCTGGGCGGCAGCCTTGGGACGGCGATCGTCATCACGCTCGTGGATCACAAGACCACAACAGCCAGCGCCAACCTCATGCGGTACGCGACGATCTACAATCCGACGTTCATGAGTTGGTGGCAGACCTTCCAGGGCGCCTTCATGGCGCGCGGCAGCGATCCGACGACCGCCCACCGGCAGGCGCTCGCGGC
>VBAO01000395.1:0-1829 GCA_005883865.1 Candidatus Segetimicrobium genomatis | reverse complement strand
CCCGCCCGGCGCCGCGTCCTCGGGATTCGCGCGCCACGTACACCGAGAACTCGGCGACCCCGGCGTAGCACTCCCGCAGGCGGTAGGACGACGTGGCCGCGAACGCGAGCACGGCCCCGCCGTCTACGACCACCACGATCGGATGGCGCCCGTCGAACCAGGCGCGCACGTCGTCGGCGGACCTGAGGCGCGTCTCGAAGGTGGCGACGCGGTCGTCGATCCCCTGGTTGTAGATCCGGGCGATCGCGGGCGCGTCGTCGGGCCCGGCCGCCCGGGCGCGCATCGCCTGCGATCGGCGTCGGGGCACGGCCGGCTCAGAAGTAGTTGGACGTGATCCCGCCGTCCACGACGAGCACGCTGCCGTTCACCCACGTGGCCTCGTCGGAGGCGAGGTACAGCGCCATCTGCACGATGTCCTCGGGGCGCCCGAACCGCCCCATCGGGATCCGGTCCAACCGGCGCTTCTTGGCTTCCGGGTTCGCGAGCAACCACGAGGTCAGGAGCGGGGTCTCCACCGGGCCCGGCGCGATCGCGTTCGTGCGGATGCGCCGCGGGCCGAACTGCACGGCCAGCGATTTGGTCAGCGCGATCACGCCGCCCTTGCTCGCCGTGTAGGCGTCCTGCGGCACCGAGCACCCGACCAGCGCGACGAACGACGCGACGTTGATGATCGAGCCGCCCCCGGCTCGGAGGAGCTCGGGGATGCCGTGCTTGCAGCAGAGGTAGATCCCCTTCAGGTTGACGGTCATGACCCGGTCCCAGACGGCGGCATCCAGCTCCACCACCGAGCCGTCCTCGGCCGGGAAGATCCCCGCGTTGTTGTAGAGCACATCCAGGCGGCCAAACCGGGCGACCGCCTGCCGGACGGCATTCCGGACCTGGTCCTCCCGGCCGACATCCGCCGCGACGAAGAGGGCCTGTCCCCCGGCGCGGGTGATCTCGTCCACAGCGGCCGCCCCGGCCTCCGGCACGACATCCACCGAGACCACCCGGGCGCCTTCGCGCGCAAAGGTGAGGGAGGCCAGGCGGCCCATCCCGCTGCCGCCTCCCGTGATCAGGATGACCTTATCGCGGAGTCGCATCGTCGGTGCCCCCACTAGATCCGTTCAAAGTTCCGGCTCAGCTCCCAGCAGGTGACCGCGCGGTCATAGGCGCCCTGCTCGAGCCGGCCGGTGTGCAGGTAGTGGTCGACGACGCGGTCGCCGAACGCCCACCGGGCGAGCTCGCTCCGCTCCAGCTCGCCGAGCGCCTCGCGCAGCGACCCCGGCACCCGGGGAAGCCCCTCCGCCTTGTAGGCGTCCCCTTCGAAGACGGCGGGCGGCTCGACTTTGCGCTCAACCCCCCAGAGGCCGGCGGCGATCGTGGCGGAGAAGGCGAGGTAAGGGTTCGCGTCCGCGCCGGGGATTCGGTTCTCCACCCGGAGGCTCTGGCCCTCGCCTACGACGCGGAACCCGCACGTCCGGTTGTCGTGCCCCCACACCGCCAGGACCGGCGCGAACGTGCCCGCGAGGTACCGCTTGTACGAGTTGATGTAGGGCGCGAAGAGATAGGCGAGCTGGCGGGCGCCGGCCAGCTGGCCGCCGAGGTAATGGCGGAACACCGCCGACATCCCGAGCGGCGCCCTCCCTTCCTCCCAGAAGAGGCTGCGTCCGCCGACCCGGTCCCACAGGCTGCTGTGGAGGTGGAACGAAGACCCCGCGAGGTCGGCCCGCCACTTGGCCATGAACGTGAGCGCGACCCCGTTGAGGGCGGCGAGCTCCTTGGCCGCGTGCTTGTAGATGGTGTGCCGGTCGGCCATCTCCACCGCGGTCGTGTACTGCAGGTTGATC
>VBAO01000394.1 GCA_005883865.1 Candidatus Segetimicrobium genomatis | reverse complement strand
ACCCATTCCTCGGGGCCGCCCGCGTAGTTGACCCGACGCTCGAGTCCCAGGGTGCTGGGATCTCGCCCCGCTTCGCGCGCGTACCCACGCAGGCGCTCCACCATCGCCGGATACCCGCCCGGGCTCTCCGCCAGCCGGGACCTCGGCGTGCGGAGCGTGCCGCCGGCCATCCACCCGTCCGCGAGGCGGGCGGTGCGGCGCAACACCGTCTCGCTCTCGCCGCCCATCCAGATCGGGATCGGCCGCTGGACCGGCAACGGGTTCACCCCGGCCTGGATGATCCGGTGCCAGCGCCCTTCGTCCGTGACGACCTCCTGCGTCCACAGCGCCCGCAGGACGGCCACCTGCTCCTCGATCCGCGCGCCCCGCGTCCGAAACTCCTCGCCCATCGCCTCGAACTCCGCATCGTTCCACCCCACCCCAACACCCAGCCGCAGCCGTCCCCCGCTCAACACGTCGACCTCGGCGGCTTGTTTGGCGACGAGGGCGGTCTGTCGCTGCGGCAGGATCAGGATCCCGGTCGCCAATTCGATGCGCCGGGTGATCGCGCCGAGGTACCCGAAGAGGACGAACGGCTCGTGGAACATATCCCGGTGGGTGTACCCGACCCACCCCTCACCCCGCGGGACCGCCCCGAGGACGTGGTCGTACGCGACCAGGTGGTCGTACCCGATCTCTTCAGCCGCCCGGGCAAACTCCGCGATGTGCGCGGGATCCGTCCCGATCTCGGTCTGGGGAAAGACGACGCCGACCTTCACTCTTCGATCCGCAGAAGCTTCCACGCTCCGTACGAGCACGACCACGCGATGACAAAGAGGGCGGCCAGCAGATACCCGATCGCCCCGAGGTCCAGGTGCTGCAGCCACTTCCAGAACCCGGTCGATACCCCGATCTCCTGGGTGAGCACCTGCGCCAGCTCGATGAGGCCGATCAGGAGCGCGGCCACCACCGAGAGCCCGGTCACGGTGAGATTGTAGTAGATCTTGCGGATCGGCGTGGCCAGCGCCCACCGGTACGCCCGCGTCATGAACACGCCGTCGCAGGTATCCATCAGGCTCATCCCCGCCGCGAAGAGGACGGGGAGGGCCAGGACGCTCGTCAGGGGAAGGGCGCTCGCCGCCGCGCCGGCCGCGAGCGCCAGGAGCGCGATCTCGCTGGCCGTGTCGAACCCCAGCCCGAAGAGAAAGCCCACCGGGTAGACCTGCCAGCTTTGATCGATCATCCGGAAGAGGGGCCCGGCGAAGCGCGCGACCAGACCCCGGGTGAGAAGGAGGTGCTCGATGGCCGGGCCGTCGTGCTCGCCCCGGCGCATTTTCTGGAACATCAGGTAGATCTCGATCCAGACGAAGAGGTTGATCAACCCGATCAGAACGAGAAAGCCTCCGGAGACGGTCGTGCCGATGAGCGCCCCGACCGCGGTAAGGTGGGGGAGCGCATGCCGGGCCCACCGGGTGACCAGGGCCATCGCCAGGGCCAGCAGGAACACGACCGTGGAATGCCCCAGCGAGAAGTAGAACCCCACCCCCAGCGGATCCTGTCGTTGCTGGACCAGCTTGCGCACCGTGTTGTCGATGGCCGCGATGTGATCCGCATCGAAGGCGTGGCGGAGCCCGAGGATGTACGCGAGAAACCCGAGCCCCAAGAGCGCGGGCTGCGCCCGCGCCGCCGCGAGCACCGCGGCTCCGCCGAGGAGATGCAGCCCCAGGACCGCGATGCCATACCCGACCCATCCGCTGTCGCGCGCGTTCATCGTGGGACTTCCTTCGTCATCCACCGCCGGCCGATCCTGCCGTGGGCAGGCAGGAAGAAGCCCGAACGGCAGACGAAATACCCAGAGACCGGTGCGGTCCTTGCACCGCCCAAGGAGATACGGTGTCGGTGAAGAGGACCGGCGGGCGCGAACTTCTCGGCATTCACCACGTGACGGCCATTGCGGGCGACCCGCAGGAGAACATCGACTTCTACGTCAGGCGTCTGGGGCTACGACTGGTCAAGAAGTCGGTGAACCAGGACGACCCCAGCACGTACCACCTGTTTTACGCGGATGGCGCCGGCAACCCGGGCACAGACTTGACCTTCTTCCCGTCGCCCAACGCGGCGCGCGGGAGGCCGGGGGCCGGGCAGGCGATCAGCGTCGCGTTCGCCGTCCCCGAGCGGAGCCTGTCCTACTGGATCGCGCGGCTGCGGGAAAGCGGGGTGCCGGTCAGCGGCCCCCGCGCCCGCTTCGACGAGGAGGTCATCGCCTTCTCCGATCCACACGGTCTGTCGCTCGAGTTCGTGGCGAGCGCCGAGACCGAGCACCGGCAGCCGTGGGCGGCATGGGAGGACGGGCCGATCCCGCCCCAACATGCCATCCGCGGGATCCACGCGGTGACCCTCGAGGAAGCCGCCCTGGACCCGACGAGCGCGTTCCTGACCGGGACCCTTGGGTTCCGGCGCCTCCAGGAGGCCGGAGGACGCGTGCGCCACGGGGTCGGCCCGGGTGGGTCCGGGGCGCTGCTCGACCTTCTCGCGCGGCCGGACGAACCGCCCGGCCGGATCGCGGTCGGGACGATCCACCACGTCGCCTGGCGCACCCCCAATGCGGACGAGCAGGAGCGCTGGTGGGAAGAGATCCAGGCCCTGGGGCTCCCCCACAGCCCCATCATCGACCGCTTCTGGTTTCGGTCGATCTATTTCAGGGAACCGGGCACGGTGCTCTTCGAGATCGCGACCGACGGCCCAGGCTTCTCGGTCGACGAACGC
>VBAO01000191.1 GCA_005883865.1 Candidatus Segetimicrobium genomatis | reverse complement strand
CCGGATCGACAAATCCAAGGAACCGCCAAAAGAATAGCCGGCAGGACCCGAGGGCGCTTCCTGTGGCCTTCGGGTCCTTTGTTTTTTGGGGAGAGCCGCGACCTACCGAAGGAGCTTCTCGAGCGGGGTATAGGGAAGCCCGTGCGCCTCGGCGACGGCCGGATGGGTCAGCTGCCCCTCGGCCGTGTTGACCCCCCGCGCGAGCGCCGGGTCGTCGAGGGCGGCGCGCCGCCACCCTTTCCCGGCGATCTCGAGGGCGTACCGGATGGTGGCATTCGTCAGCGCATAGGTCGACGTCCTGGGAAGGGCCCCCGGCATGTTGGTTACCCCGTAATGCAGAACGTCATATTTCACCACGATCGGGTCGGTGTGGGTGGTGGGCACGGTCGTCTCGACGCATCCGCCCTGGTCGACGGCGACATCGACGATCACCGACCCCGGCTTCATCGTTCGGACCATCGCTTCGGTCACGATCCGCGGCGCGCGCGCTCCGGGGATGAGGACGGCCCCCACCAGGAGATCGGCGTACGCGACGGCCTGTTCCAGCGTCACGGGGTTGCTCATCACCGCCATGGCGCGCCCGTGGAGGACGTCGTCGAGATACGCCATGCGGCGCGGGTTCCGCTCGAGCACGGTGACCTGGGCGCCCATCCCGGTCGCGACCTTCGCCGCGTGCGTTCCGACGACCCCTCCGCCGAGGATGACCACGTTGGCGGGAGCGACACCGGTGACGCCTCCGATGAGCGTTCCTTTGCCGCCCGCCGTCTTCTTCAGGTAGAAGGCGCCCTCCTGGACGGCCATCCGGCCGGCGACCTCGCTCATCGGGGTCAAGAGGGGCAGTTCGCCATCGGGGAGCTGCACCGTCTCGTACGCGATGGTCACGGTGCCGGACTCGAGAAGGGTCTGCGTGAGCTCGAGCGCGGCCGCCAGGTGCACGTACGTGAACAGGATCCTGCGGGGTTGGAGGTACGCGTACTCTTCTGGGATCGGTTCCTTGACCTTCATAACCATCTCGGCGTCCCAGGCCTCCCGGGCGGAGCGCGCGATACGCCCCCCACGCCGCTCGTAGTCCCGGTCCGTGATCCCGCTGCCTTCGCCCGCTCCCGTTTGGATGACGACCGAGTGCCCGGCGTCCACGAGCTCGTGAACCCCTGCGGGGGTAAGGCCGACGCGTCCCTCTTGATCCTTGAGTTCCTTCGGAACGCCAACGCGCACGCGAACGACGCTCCTTTCCGCCGGATCAGTCTTCCACGATGCCGCGGTGTCTTCCTCCGATTTCCACAAGATATCCCCACGCCAATCCACAGCGGGTTCAAACGAGAGTTCCCGATTGGCGCGTTCATTAAAGTATGGTAGAGTGTCGCGTGCCGGCGGGCGCCACATCGGGATGAGAGAGAGGTAGCTCTTCGGAGCCAACCCGGCTTAACCCGTGTGGAGGCCCGCTGGTTCTTTGTTTACTGCGGGGTGACTCGACCGTCGATCAGCGGCGCTGCGGTATGTTTGACTCCGCAAACCGCTCCAGGAACCGGATGAGCGCCTCGATACCCAGGTGAAAGTGGTCGAGGTCCAGCTTCTCATCGGGACCGTGCCAGCCCGCGTCGGGGAGGGACCATCCCGTGACCACGGTCGGGATCCCGAGCCTTGCGGCCAGGTCGGCGACGATCGGGACGGTGGCGCCGGAGCGGATCAGGGCCGCCTCGCGGCCGAATGTCTCCGCAAGCGCGTCCCTCGCCGCCTCGATCGCCGGGAGGCGGGGATCGATCAGCACCGGGGCCGCGCTCCCCATCAGTGGGCGGACAACCAGCCGGACGGCCGGCGGTGCCAGGCGGTGCACGTATCCCTCGAACAGGTCGAAGATCTCCTCCGGCTCCTGGTGGGGCACGAGGCGCATGCTGATCTTTGCGGAAGCGCGCGCGGGGATGACCGTCTTCATGCCCTCACCCGTAAACCCTCCGGGCATCCCGTGGACGTCGAGCGTCGGCCGGGCCCACAGCCGTTCCAGGATGGTGTACTCCGGCTCGCCCACGAGCCCCGCGCCCCCCACCTCGTCCCGGCTGAATTTCGCTTCATCGAATGGAAGGCGGGTCCAGGCCGTCCGCTCCGCGGGTTCGGGCAGCGCGACCCGGTCGTAGAAGCGCGGGATGAGGATCCGGTGTTGGGAATCGGTGAGGCCGGCGATGATCCGGGCGAGGGCGAGAAACGGATTGGGAGCCGTCCCCCCGTAGAGTCCGGAGTGGAGGTCTCGGGCGGGACCGGCGACCTCGACCTCCGCGCTCACGATGCCGCGCAGCCCGAGCGTGATCGCCGGGACCCCGGGGGCAAACATCCCGGAATCCAACACCAGCGCCGCGTCCGCGCGCACGCGATCGGGGTCGGACCGGATGTACGCCTCGACCGCCCTGCCGCCGCACTCCTCTTCGCCTTCGACCAGGACCTTCACGTTGACCGGCAGGGGAGTCCCGGTAGCGAGGTGGCTCTCGACCGCTTTGAAAAACGTGAAGATCTGCCCTTTGTTGTCGGCCGCCCCGCGGGCGTAGAGGCTTCCGCCGCGCCGCGTGGGCTCGAACGGGGGCGTGGTCCACAGGTCGAGCGGGTCCGCGGGCTGGACGTCGTAATGGCCGTAGGCCAGCACGGTGGGACGTCCCGGGGCCCCGCGCCACTCGCCATACGCGAGCGGGTGCCCCTCGCCGGCGATCAGCCGGCCGTCCAGCCCGATCGCGCGAAGATGATCCGCGGTCCAGCGGGCCGCCCGCTCCACGTCGGATCGGTGGGCGGAGAGCGTGCTGATGCTGGGAATGCGCAGCCACTCGCACAGGTCCCCCTCGAACTCCTGGGCGTGCGCGCGGGCGAATGCGAGTGGGGCGGTCACGCCGGAGGGTTCTCGCTGACGTCACCCGGTCCTGCTATAATGGAGGCGCGCTTGGCGGCGTAGCTCAGGTGGTTAGAGCACGCGGTTCATACCCGCGGTGTCGGGGGTTCGAGGCCCTCCGCCGCCACCACTGACGATAGCCATGCAGCCGAAGGCAGGTCCGCCGTTTGTCGACCGCATTCGGGAGACCATCCGGCGGCATCGCATGCTCGCCCGGGGAGACACCGTGGTGGTCGCCGCCTCGGGGGGGCCTGACTCGACCGCGCTCGTCCACGGCCTCGCCGCCCTCGGGCCCGAGCTCCGCCTGACGATCCACCTGGCCCACCTCAACCACCGGCTCCGGCCGGAGGCGGCAGAGGATGCCACGTTCGTCGCGGCGATGGGTCGCGCGCTGGGCCTGGAATACCACCAGGACTCGGCCGACCCGCGGACCCTGGCCGCGCGCGAGGGCCTGTCCCTCGAAGACGCCTCCCGCCGGCTCCGCTACGAGTTTCTCGCGCGCGCGGCGCACGACGCCGGCGCGGCGGTCATCGCCACCGGTCACACGCTGGACGATCAGGCGGAGACCGTGCTGATGCGCTTGCTGCGGGGAAGCGGGCTCGACGGGCTCGCCGGGATTCCGCCCGTGCGGGAGAGCGGTGGCATCCGCATCGTTCGCCCGCTCATCGAGACGGCTCGGGCGGAGGTCGAAGCGTACATCCGTTCGGTCGGGGCCCAATCGCGGGAAGATGCCACGAATCGGGACCTCGCGATCCTCCGCAATCGGATTCGGCGGGTCCTCCTCCCCACATTAGAAGGGTATAATCCTGATGTGAAGCAGGCGCTCGCCCGAGTGGCCGCCCTGCTGCGAGACGAGGCGGAGGCGATCGAAACGCTCGGAGCCGCCCAGATCGCAGGGGTGATGTCCGGGGGTCCGCAGGGGATGCAGGTGGCGGTCTCGCCGTTCGCCCGCCTGCCGGTGGCGCTCCAGCGGCGTGCGCTGAGAGGGGCTGTGCGGCGGGTCCGCGGGAACTTGCGCGCCACCCGGTTCGTTCACATAGAAGGGGCGCGACATCTTGTGCTCGAGGGTCAGGCGGGTTCCTGGCTCTCGCTTCCCGGGGGGGTCCGCATCGCGCGGCTCACAGACAGCGCCGAGGTCACTGTCGGGGAGCCGGTTCCGGCCCCGGGGGTGTACCGGCTGCCGGTGCCGGGTCGGGTGGTGGCCGTCGAGTTCGGCGTGCATCTGACCGCCGAGGAGATCCCTGGGGAGCAACTCGCGGCCCAGACCGGACCGGCCGGGCCCGAGATGGTCGTGCTGGACCGTGCGCAGGTCGGAGACGAGCTCGTCCTGCGGGGACCGCGGCCGGGGGACCGGTTCGCGCCGGCGGGAATGGGCGGGCGGACGAAGACGGTCGCGGAGTATCTGAGCGACGAGAAAGTGCCGCGACATCGCCGTCCCCACGTGCCGGTCCTGGCCACGGGGGAGGGCGCGATTGTGTGGATCGTCGGCATGCGGGGAACGGAGACCGCAAAAGCGACGGCCGTTACGACGCGGGCGATCCGCGTGGTGGCGCGGCGGCTGCGAGCATAACATGTGCTATAATTCGAAGAGGGGTTCGAGGGATCGGCTCGGAGCGGGCCCCGACGGGCAGTGGGGCCGGTCCGGCGATCCGCGTGCGCTAGGGGGTTCTTCGCTTGTTTAACAAGTACGTTCGCAACCTGCTGGTCTGGGCGCTCATTCTCGTCGTCGTCCTGTACCTGGTGCTCCCCCTCTACAACAGCCGCAGCACCTCGAGCGATGTGATCGCCTACAGCACGTTCGTCTCCGAGGCCCAGCAGGGACACATCGACCAGGTGACCATCGGCGATGAGGCCGTGTCGGGCCAGATGAGGACCGGCAGGTCGTTTCGCACGTACGTTCCCAAGGGCGACACCTCGTATCTGGACATCCTGCGCGCGCACGGCGCCAAGATCAGCGTGGAGCCTCCATCCCGGTCGTCGCTGTGGCCCAATCTGCTGACCACGATGCTGCCGATCCTGGTCCTCCTGGGCCTCTGGATGCTGATGCTCCGCCAGGCCCAGTCGGGGTCGAACCAGGCGATGTCCTTCGGGAAGAGCCGGGCGAGGTTGCACACCGAGGCGAAGACCCGCGTGACGTTCGACGACGTCGCCGGGGTGGATGAGGCGAAGGAGGAGCTCGAGGAGATCATCGAGTTTCTCCGCCACCCGAAGAAATTCCAGGCGCTGGGCGCCAAGATCCCCCGGGGGGTGCTCCTGGTGGGGCCGCCGGGCAGCGGCAAGACGCTGCTCGCCAAGGCGATCGCCGGAGAGGCCGGGGTGCCGTTCTTCTCGATCTCCGGAAGCGAGTTTGTGGAGATGTTCGTTGGGGTCGGCGCCAGCCGGGTCCGCGACCTGTTCGACCAGGCGAAGAAGTCGGCGCCGTGCCTTGTGTTCATCGACGAGATCGACGCCGTGGGCCGGCAGCGCGGGGCGGGGCTCGGCGGCGGACACGACGAGCGGGAACAGACGCTCAACCAGCTGCTCGTGGAGATGGACGGGTTCGATCCCAACTCCGGGATCATCGTCATCGCGGCGACGAACCGGCCGGACATCCTGGATCCGGCCCTCCTGCGGCCCGGGCGGTTCGACCGCCGGATCGTGGTCGACAACCCGGACAGCAAAGGGCGGCGGGCCATCCTCGACGTCCACGTCCGGGGCAAGCCGATCGCCGAGGACGCCAACCTCGATGTGCTGGCCAAGCGCACGCCCGGCTTCAGCGGGGCGGACCTCGCGAACACGGTGAACGAGGCAGCGTTGCTCGCGGCGCGGCGGGGAAAGAAGCGGATCGGGATGTCCGAGTTCGACGAGGCCATCGAGCGGGTCATCGCCGGACCGCAGCGGAAGAGCCGGATCCTCGGCCCCAAGGAGCGGGAGCTGACCGCGTACCACGAGGGCGGGCACGCGCTCCTGGGCAAGCTGCTGCCCCACGCGAACCCTCCGCACAAGGTCACGATCCTCCCGCGGGGCATGGCCCTCGGCTATACGATCCCGCTCCCGCCCGAAGACAAGTACACGATCACGCGGAGCGAGATCCTGGCGAACATCACGGCCATCCTGGGCGGGCGCGTGGCCGAAGAGATCGTCTTCGGGGAAATCACGACCGGCGCGGCGAACGACTTCGAGAAAGCCACGGACCTCGCCCGCAAGATGGTGACCGAGTTCGGCATGTCGGACAAGCTCGGTCCGCTCACGCTGGGGACCAAGCATGGCCCGGTGTTCCTGGGCCGGGACCTGGTGGAGAGCCGGAACTACTCGGACGAGATCGCCTACGAGATCGACAAGGAAGTGCGCCGCATCATCGACGAATGCTACGGCCGCGCGCGGACGGTGCTGACGGACCACCGGGAGATCCTCGACCGCGTCGCCAGGGCCCTCCTGGAGCGGGAATCGTTGGAGAGCGACCAGCTGAACGCCCTGATTGCCGGCGAGCCGTTGCCCCCGGAGGTGGAGGCGCCGCCTCCGCCGGTGCCGGCGGCCACCCAAGAGGTCAAGTCGTTCCCTCGGCCGGAGGCGTCCATCCCCTCGAAGCCGAAGCTGAAGCCGGAGGCGACCGGGTAAACGCGGCCGTGTGAGGAGCAGCGCGCGGGGAAGGAGCTGTGGCTGCTTCCCCGCGTATGCATTTGGAGACGCGCACCGTGATCGAGGTACCGTCCTACGACATCGCCCCGCGCGTTGAGGTGAAACCCGATCGCACCGCGCTGGTCGTGGTGGATATGCAGAACGACTTTGTGGATCCCCAGGGAAGCCTGTGCGTGGGGACCGCCCGCGCGACCGTGCCGGCCATCGGCCGGCTGTGCAACTTCGCGCACGCGCACGGCCTGGCGGTGGTGTACACGCAGGACTGGCATCGGCCCGACGATCCCGAGTTCGCGTTATGGGGGCCGCACGCCGTGGCGGGGACGTGGGGAGCCGAGATCGTTCCGGAGCTCGCGCCCCGGCCGGAGGATGTGGTGATCCGCAAGCTGCGCTACGACGGCTTCTACGGCACCTCCCTCGACCACGAGCTTCGCCGGCGCCGGATCGCTTCGGTGATCGTGGCCGGAACGGTGAGCAACATCTGCGTGCTGCACACCGCGGGGAGCGCGGCGCTTCGGTGGCTCCAGGTCATCGTTCCGGTGGACGCGGTCTCGGCGCTGACCGAGTTCGATCAGCAGGCGGCCCTGCGCCAGATCGTGTTTCTCTATCGGGGGACGCTCACGCACAGCGAGAGCCTCGTGGCTTCTGCGGGCTGACCCGCTCCAGTCTGGGAGGAGGGATCCCGGTGCCGAAATCCAGGAGGCCGAAACTGTTCGCCTGGCGTCCGGTGATGATCTACATCGCCGCCGTCCTTGTCGCCGGCGCCGGACTGGTGCTTTGGGACCGCGCCTACGAGGCCGGTCAGCGGTCGGCGACCTCGACCCAGCCCGAAGTCATCGCCACGAACCTGGTCGAGACCATCGTGGGCCCGGGAACGGTGCAGAGCGCCAGGCTGGACCGAAAGACCGGGACGCTCCGCGTGGTGGTCAAAGACATCATTGCCGACAAGGGCAAGACCCCGGCGCAGAAGCGGGACCTCCTCTCCCGGGAGGGGCAGCTCGCGGTCGAGGGCACCCTCGGGATGGTCGCGTTCAAGCAGATCGTCCTCCAGCTCGTGAAGGATGGGAAAGTCCTGGCCACCGTGCGGGGCGAGCCCGGAAAGACGCCGCAGACGGAATTCCCGCCCGATCTCAAATAGCCTCAAAACACAAACACCACCCGGACCTGGGCGCTGATCGAGAGCATCCCCTCCAGCACCGGGGTGGAGACCATGGGGGCCGCCCCCATGGGCAGGGTTTCCCCCCGGATCGGGATGGTCGCGCCTATCTCTTCGATCCGCGCGATCCGTGGGGTGGGGAGGCCGGCGGCCGCGGCGAGCGCGTTGGCCGAGGCGCGGGCATCCTGGACCGCGGCTGCGCTCGCCCGCATCCGGTACGCGGCCGGGTCGCGGACGGTAAAGGCCACGCCGTCGAGAATGTTGGCGCCGGATGCGACCGCGGCATCGAGGACGCGCCCCACCAGGCCGAGATCGTCGACGGCGACCGTGATCCGCTGCACACTCTGGTATCCTGAGATCTCGCCGGACGACGGCCGCCGCTGCGGAATCAGGTTCATCTCGACCGTTTGGAGGCGCTCGCGCGGGATCCCGAGCGCCGTCACCTGCCGAAGCACCTGGGTCATCACCGTGCTCGTGCGCTCCTGGGCCTCCTGGGCCGTCGGGCGCGTGAACTGCGCTCCCACCGTGACGATCGCCCGATCGGGGGCGGCCTCGACGACCCCGCGCCCGATGACCACAATCGCCTGATCGGGAAGGCTCTGGCCGGAGCCGGTCGGCATCGGAGGGGCGGCTCCGGCGGGCGTGCCCGCCGACTGCCCCGCAAGCGCCACCGCCGCGATGAGTCCTGCCACGACTCCGCGCACCCGTGCCTTCACCATGAACGCACCTCCTGGTTTAGGGCTGTCCTTCCATACGGGGAGCCCTTGGGGGGTGTTCCCCCCCAAGGGCTGCGGCGGGCGCGTGGGCGGGGAGGGAAGCCCGGCGGAAGACACGAAACAAACGCAACGCCCTGCAGGTCGGGATGTGGGGGGCCGGCATGTACGCGCTGAACTTCTACTCAAGCGTCTTTACGCAGGCCCTCCGCGACGGCCGCAAGACGCTGACGATCCGCCTGGGAGACAAACGCGACAAGTACCAGGAAGGCCAGCTCGTGTGGGTCACCGTCGGGAACCGGTTCAGCGTCAAGCAGCGGATCTTCACCGCGGTGATCGATCAGGTGGAGGTCAAGACGCTTCGCGAGGTTACGCCGCGGGAGATCGAGCGGGAAAACCCCGCGACGCGGGAGCACGCCGAACTGATCGATTTCCTCTCCAAGATCTACCGGCGCACGGTCATGGCGGACGACGCGGTGACCGTGATCCACTTTTCGCGCGTCACCGAGGCGAAGAACGAGTAGCCGGCTCCCACCGCGCCGGCAACGACGACCCGGGGGTCCTCCGCGGTGCCGCCGCCCATCATTGAGTGCGTTCCCAACTTCAGCGAAGGGCGGCGGCTCCCGGTGCTCGATGCGCTGGCCCAGAGCATTCGCGCCGTGCCGGCGGTTCGACTGTTGGATGTATCGGCCGACCCCGATCACAACCGCGCCGTCTTCACGTTCGCCGGGGAGGGCGAGCCCGTCCTCGAGGCGGCGTTCAGGAGCGCCTGCGTGGCCATCGAGCGTATCGATCTCCGAACGCACCAGGGTGTTCATCCCCGCATCGGCGCCGTCGACGTCATCCCGTTCGTTCCCCTGTACGATGCGACCATGGACGCCTGCCTGGCCCTGGCGCACCGCCTTGGCGCGCGGCTGGCGGCCGATCCCGGCCTCCCCGTGTACCTGTACGGCCGCGCCGGGTCCCGGCCCTCCCGATCGCTCGCGCAGATCCGGCGGGGAGGGTTCGAGGGGCTGCGGGAGGCGATCGCCCAGCCCGCCCGCGCCCCCGACCTGGGGCCGGCCCGGGCGCACCCCACGGCGGGCGCCGTCGCCGTCGGGGCGAGGGAGTTATTGATCGCGTTCAACGTGGATCTAAAGAGCACGGATACGATGGCCG
>VBAO01000363.1 GCA_005883865.1 Candidatus Segetimicrobium genomatis | reverse complement strand
GTCTTTGCGCAATCGACAAGCTGTTCATCCACCATTTCCTGGTAGATCGGTACGATGGGCTTGCGCGCAACTACCACGCTTTCCGCCTCCGGTATGGACGTTCGGCTCCTGCGTGCGATGCCTGAACCATCCTACCCTGTCCCATCGAGCCTTTCAGCCGGGGCGGTCAATTGCCCGATCGTGTCAGGCCGTCCCTCCGGTCCCCCCGCGGGAGCCGCTTTTGGCCGCCCCCACGGTTAGCCCTATTATATGGACAATGTCCGAGTCAAGTCAATAAGATGGCGCGCGGGGACGATCATCGGAGACGGGGAGATGCCGCGCCACCTCGTAGAGGAGCAGCGCCGCGGCGACGGAGACGTTGAGCGACGCCACCCGGCCCCGGAGCGGGATGCGCACCACGCGATCGCACCGGTCGCGCACGAGCCGGTGGAGCCCCCGGCTCTCTCCGCCGACCACCAGCGCCACGGGTGGGGAGAGCGGGACCGCGTCGTAGCGCTCGGCTCCGGCGGCGTCCGCGCCCACGACCCACACGCCTTCGGCCTTGAGGCGGTCGAGCGCGGCGACCAGGTTGCCGGCCTGCGCCACGGGGAGGTGGGCGAGCGCGCCGGCGGACGCGCGTGCGACCGTGGGGGTCAGCCCCGCGGCCCGCCGCCGGGGAATGATGACGCCGTGCGCGCCGGCGGCGTCGGCGGTCCGAATCACCGCGCCGAGGTTGTGCGGGTCCTCCACCCCGTCCAGCGCGATGAGGAACGGCGCCTCGCCGCGATCGCGCGCGCGCTGCAGCAGGTCCTCGACCGTGACCGGCGCGGCGGCCGCGACCAGCGCGGCGACCCCCTGGTGGACGACGCCGCGGGCCAGCGCATCGAGGTGCCGCCGCTCGACGGTCTGCACGACCACCCGCCGCTCGCGCGCCTCCTGAACGATCTCCCGGAGGGGCCCGCGGACATCGGCGGTCCGCGCCACCAGGACGCGGGCCACGGGCCGGCCGGCCCTGAGCGCTTCGAGCACCGCGCGACGCCCCAGGAGCGCCGCGCCGGGGGGGACAGGAGGCGGCGTCAGCGCAGGCGCCACGTGAAGCCGGTCGGGGTGTCCTCGAGCAGGATGCCGAGGCTGTCGAGCCGGGATCGAATGGCGTCGCCCGTCGCCCAGTCTTTCCGCTGCCGCGCCCGCATCCGACCGTCGGCGATGAACGCGACGAGCTCCTCCCCGGACACGGCGTTGCCCGCCCCTCCCGCGCGCAGCCGGTCGACGAGCGGGTGCGCGGGGTCGAAGAGGCCGGGCTGCTCCCGCACCAGGTCCTCGGCCAGCCGGCGGAGCGCGGCCTGCTGTGCCGGGCTCATGGACGCGGTCAACGTGAGCCCGAGGACGCCCGCCAGGCCCCGGAGCATGCGCGACCCGGCCTCGAGCTCGGCGGTCGCGGGAGCGGTCTCGGGGGACTGGGTCACGGAGTCCGCGGCTTTGTTCAGCGCCGTGGCCAGGTCGAAGACGGCCGCGAGCGCGCGGGGCGCGTTGAAATCCTCATCCATCGCGCCCTCGAACGCCGCCCGGGCGGCGTCGGCCGCCGGGGCCAGACCGGACGCCCTCCGGGTCTCGCCCTTCCCGGCCGCGGCCGACCGCAGGACGGCCTCCGCGTGTTCGGCCGCGATGCGCAGGCGCTCGGCGCCCCGCGTCGCGGCCTCGAGCGAGGCATCGCTCCACGTGGCAGGGCTCCGGTAGTGGGACGAGAGCACAAACACCCGGATCGCGTCGGGATGATACCGGCCGAGCGCCTCTTCGATGGTCACGATGTTTCCGAGGTGGCGGGTCATCTTCTCCGGCCCCTCGGTGAGCCGCAGGAGGCCGTTGTGGACCCAGAAGCGGACGAACGGGGGCGCGCCGGTGTAGGCTTCGGACTGGGCGATCTCGTTCTCGTGATGCGGGAAGACGACGTCCTGGCCGCCGCCGTGGATGTCGAGGTGGTTGCCCAGGTGGGCCAGCGACATCGCCGAGCACTCGATGTGCCACCCCGGCCGGCCGCGGCCCCACGGGCTGTCCCAGGAGGGCTCACCGGGCTTGGCCGCCTTCCACAGGACGAAATCCATCGGGTGTTCCTTCCGGGGGTCGACCTCGACCCTCGATCCCGCCTGCATCTCGTCGAGCGACCGGCCCGAGAGCCGGCCGTACGCGGGGAAGGCGGTGACGCGGAAGAACACGTCCCCGTCGACCGCGTAGGCGAACCCGCGGGCGAGGAGGGCCCGGATGATGTCGAGCATCTGGGGGATCGCCTCCGTCGCGCGGGGGTAGTGGTCGGCCCGGCGGATGTTCAAGGCGTTCATCTCCCGCAGAAACCGGTCGGCGTACCGCCCGGCCAGCGCCTCGATGGTCGTGCCCTGGGCCCGCGCGGTCTCGATGATGCGGTCTTCGATATCCGTGAAGTTCTGGATGTGCGTGACCCGGTACCCCCGATACTCGAGGTACCGCCGGATGACATCGAAGACGAGATACGACAGGGCGTGCCCGACGTGGGATGGGCCGTAGAGGTTGGGGCCGCACACGTACATCCGCACATGCCCCGCCTCGAGCGGCGCGAACTCCTCCACGCGACGGGTGAGCGTGTTGTAGACCCGCAGGCCCATCGATCGGCTCGGGGGTTAGAACAGCGGCCGGCCGACCGGCACCGCGGCGAGCTCCGCCACGAGCTCCCACCGGCCCGCCGTCTTCCACGTCCATGCATCGATC
>VBAO01000359.1 GCA_005883865.1 Candidatus Segetimicrobium genomatis | reverse complement strand
CGCCGCGGCGAGGGCCGGGGTGACCGCGGCGACGCCCCCGTACTCGTCGGTCCGGGTGCGGGCGGTGCGCTCGATCAGCATGCCCGCGATGAAGAACAGGGCGCCGGTGCTGATTCCGTGGTTGATCATCTGGATCAGGCTGCCCTGCACGGCGGTCGCGTTCAGCGCGAAGATCCCGAGCAGGATGAACCCCATGTGGCTCATGCTCCCGTACGCGAGGAGGCGGCGCAGATCCGTGTGCGCCCACGCGACCGCGCCGCCGTAGAGGATACTCACGACGGCGAGCACCGAGGCCGCCGGACCGAACGTCCGCATCGCCTCGGGAAACAGCGGGAGGCAGAACCGCAACAACCCGTACGCCCCGGCTTTCGCCATCAGCGATGCCAGCAGCACCGTCACGACCGGCGGCGCCTCGGCGTAGGCATCGGGCAGCCAGGCGTGCAGCGGCCAGACCGGCATCTTGATCGCGAACGCCACCGCGAACGCGAGGAACAGCGCCGTCCCGAGCCCTCCGCTGATCCCGAGCGGATGCGCGAGGAGCGCGGGGAGGTCGAACGTCGCCCGCCCGAGGATCCGCCCGCCCTGCAGATACACCGCCACGATCGCCAGGAGCATCAGGACGCTCCCGGCCATGGTGTAGAGGAAGAACTTGATGGCCGCCGCAGCCCGGCCCGGCCCGCCCCACAGCCCGATCAAGAAATACATCGGGATGAGCATCCCCTCCCAGAACACGTAGAACAGGACGAGATCCTGGGCGATGAACATCCCGAGCATCCCCGCCTCCAGCAGCAGCACGGTGACCACGAACCCCTTGACGCGCGCCCTGATCTGCGTGGCGGCGGAGGCGAGCGCCAGGGGAAAGAGCAGCGCGGTGAGCGCGACGAGGCTGACCGAGAGGCCGTCGACGCCGAGATGGTACGCGATCCCGACCGTCGGGACCCAGGGGACCCGCTCCGCAAACTGGAGGCCGGCCGCGCCCGGCGCAAAGCGCGCCCAGACCCACGCGGCCAGCAGGAACACCATCGCCGTGCCGGTGAGCCCGATCACCCGGATCGAGGACTCCCGGCGCCGGTCCACCGCGGCCGCCGCGGCGGCCGTCAGGACCGGCAGGAGGATCATCCAGGTCAGGGGGCCGGGCATCAGCGCCACACCCAGAAGAGGAGGATGAGAAGGGCGCCGATCAACACGAACGCGGCGTAGTGGCGGAGGTAGCCGGTCTCCAGGCCGGCGAGGCCCTGGCCGGCGCGGCCCACCCAGCGCGCCACGCCGGCCACGGCCCCGTCGATCACGATGCGGTCGCCGGCGGCCGCCGCGCGGGCGATGGCGCGGGCGGGGTCGACCGCCACCGCGGCGTAGAGATCCTCGATATAGAACTGGCGGCGGAGGAGGTCGGCGAGCGCCTGGGACCCGCCCCTGAGGGTCCGGCGCACATAGATGAGCCACCCGACGGCGAGGCCGGCGAGCGCGACCACCAGGGTCGTCGCGAGAAGCGCCCCTTCCCCTGCCCGCGATGCCGGGCGCGGGAACGCGGCCCGGCCGCCCGCGGCGAGGACCGGCTCGAGGAACCGTTCAAGCATCCCGGGATGGGAGACCGACCACCCGAGCGCACCGCCGGCGATCGTGAGGCCGGCCAGCCACCACATCGGCCGCTGCATCGCGGGCGGCGGATCGTGCGCGGTGGCCGCCGCCGTGCCGACCTCCGCCCCGAGGAAGGTGAGGGCAAAGGCCCGGACGATGTACACGGCGGTCAATCCCGCGGCGGCGACCCCGA
>VBAO01000358.1 GCA_005883865.1 Candidatus Segetimicrobium genomatis | reverse complement strand
GTACCACAGCCAGATCGGCACGCCCTCGCTCGCGCCGGTCGTGAGCAAGTTCATCGGCAACACCATGGAGATCTGTCCGGTCGGCGCGCTCACGAGCGCCACCTACCGGTTCCGCTCCCGGCCGTGGGACAACCAGCGCGTCCAGAGCATCTGCCCGCACTGCGGCTGCGGCTGCGCGATCGAGCTCAACGTCCGGGGGGGCGAGGTGACGCGGGCGCGCCCGCGGGAGCACCCCGAGGTCAACGACATCTGGCTGTGCGACAAGGGCTTCTTTGGCTACGAGTTCGCCGGGAGCCCCGAGCGATTGACCGTCCCCCTCGTCCGGCGGGACGGCGCCCTGCGGGAGGCCACCTGGGAGGAGGCGCTCGACCGCGTGGGGGCCGCGCTCCGCGCGGCGCCGGCGGACGGGATCGGGGTGATGGGCGGGGCGCGGACCACCAACGAAGAGAACTTCCTCCTGCTGCACCTCTTCCGCGGGATCCTCGGGACCAACCACATCGACTTCCGCACCGGGACCGCGCACCCGCAGCCGACGGCCACCGCGCCATGGGGGCTTGACGTGGCGATCGCCGATGTCGAGCGGGCCGGGGCGATCCTGCTCGTGGGGTGCGACCTCACCGAGGAGTACCCGATCATCTGGTTGCGGGTCAAGAAGGCGATCGACCGCGGCGCCCGTCTCATCATCATGAGCCCGTGGGACCTCGAGATCGCGCGCTGGGGGAGTCACACGTTCGTGCACCGCGCGGGGACCGAAGCGTCTCTGCTGGACGCGCTCTCGGGACGGCTTCCCCCTGCGGCGGCCGCCCAGCGTGCCGGGGTCTCCGCCGAGGCGCTCGAGGCGGCGTCCGCGGCTCTGAGGGGCGCCGCGCGCGCGCTGGTGCTGGTGGGGCAGGCCGCGCTTGAGCGCCCAGACGGTGAAGCGGTGCTGGACGCGGTCGACCGGCTGCGGGGCGTGCTCGGCGGCGCCGATCTCGGGGTGCTGCGGGGCCGCGGAAACAGCGGGGGAGCCCAACTGCTCGGGCTCCTGCCCGATATGCTGCCCGGGTACCGCCCGCTCGCCGACGCCGACGCGCGGGCGGCGCTCGAGGCCGCCTGGGACCGGCCCGTCCCCGCCGCGCCCGGCCGGGCGGTTCGGGGGATGCTGGACGCCGCCCGGACGGGCGCCCTCCAGGTCCTCTACGTGGTCGGCGCGGATCCCGCGACCGAGTATCCGGACGCCGGGGCGTGGGCGGAAGCGCGACGGCGCCTCGGGGTCCTCGTCTGAGCTTCGCCGAGAAGGCCGGCACGGTGTGCAACATCGAAGGGCGCGTCCAGCGGCAGGACCAGGCGGTGCTCGGCCCCGGAACGGCGCGCGCGGACGGATTGATCTTCTCGCAGATCGCCGGGCGGGTAGGAGCGGTCCTGGGGTTCTCATCCTGGCAGGACGTCTTCGCGGGGATCGGACGCATCATCCCCGGCTGGCAGGAGGGCGCCCGCCTCGCCCCACCGCGCCCCCTCAGGGCGCCGGGGTCCGGCGCATCGCCCCCCGCGGCGGCCGTCACGGGAGGTGCGCTCATCCTGCTGACCGGGAGCCGGTTGTTCGATCGCGGGACGATGGCGGTCCGATGCCCCGGCATCCGCAACCAAGCCGGTGAACCGTTCGTGGCGCTCCACCCGGACGACGCGGGCCGTCTCGGCTTGGCCGACGGGGCTCCGTGCGAGGTGCGGTCCCCCCGCGGGGCCCTCCGCCTCGCCGTCCGGATCTGGGCCGGGCTCCCCCGGGGCCAGGTCTACATCCCTCGGGGATATGAGGCGGCGCCGGTGAACGCCCTGCTCGATGACAGGGGACCGGTCGCGGTGACGGTCCGGGCGCTCGCGGCCGCGGAGGCCGCCGGCTGATGCTCACGCTGCTCCTCGTGGACGCGATCCGGAGCGCGATCATCCTGGGGGGCGTGCTGACGGCGTTCGCCTATGTGACGCTGCTCGAGCGCCGGCTCCTCGCCCGGTTCCAGCTCCGGGTCGGCCCGAACCGCGTCGGACCGCTCGGGCTCCTGCAGCCCCTCGCCGACGGCATCAAGCTGATCTTCAAGGAGAGCTTCATCCCGGCCCGCGCCGACCGGTTCGTGTTCCTCGTCGCCCCCATCATCTCGGTGGTGGCGGCGCTGTTCGTGTACGCGGTGATCCCGATCGGGCCGCCGGTGCGGCTCTTCGGCCGCGAGGTCCCGCTGGTCGTCGCCGACCCGAACGCCGGGATCTTGCTCGTGCTCGCCGCGAGCAGCATCGGCGTGTACGGGATCATCCTCGGGGGGTGGGCATCGGACAGCAAGTACTCGCTCCTGGGCGGGCTGCGGTCGAGCGCCCAGGTGATCTCCTACGAGCTCACCCTGGGACTCGCGGTGCTGGCCGTGGTGATGATGGCCCACTCGCTCAGCCTGGTGGAGATCGTGCGTGCGCAGCAATCGCACCCCTGGTTCGTCGTCACCCAGCCGGTGGCGTTCATCCTGTTCCTCGTGGCCGGGCTGGCCGAGACGAACCGTGCCCCGTTCGATCTCCCCGAGGCCGAGCAGGAGCTGATCGGCGGATACCAGACGGAGTACGGGGGGTTTGCGTTTGCGATGTTCTATCTGGGCGAGTACGTCGGGGTGATCACGATGGGCGCGCTGACCGCGACGCTCTTCCTCGGAGGGTGGCAGGGGCCTCCCGCGCTGCCCCCCGTGGTGTGGTTCCTCCTCAAGGCGTTTGCGGTCGTCTTCCTCTTCATCTGGATCCGTGCGACGCTGCCCCGGCTTCGCTACGACCAACTGATGGGGTTGGGGTGGAAGGTGTTGGTCCCGGTGGGGCTCGCGAACCTCGCCCTCACCGCGGTCGTCCTCGTGGGGCGGGGGGGGGCGGGGTGAGCGCGGACGCCCTCGGACGGCGCCTCCGCCAGACCTGGGCGATGGTCAAGGGGATGGGCATCGTTGGTCGGTACCTCTTCCGCCGGCCGGTCACCGTCCCGTACCCTGAGAAGAGGGCGCCGGTGCAGCAGCGGTT
Organism: Candidatus Segetimicrobium genomatis; assembly: GCA_005883865.1. Classification (GTDB taxonomy): domain Bacteria; phylum Sysuimicrobiota; class Sysuimicrobiia; order Sysuimicrobiales; family Segetimicrobiaceae; genus Segetimicrobium. Next base: position 1,097 of record VBAO01000358.1, on the reverse strand, counting down.
CAAGGGGCGCCACTACCTCACGCTGTTCGCGGATGGGATGGAGCGGTGCGTCGGGTGCGAGCTGTGCGTGATCGCGTGTCCCAGCCAGTCGATCTACGTGCGGGCGGAGGAAAACGACCCGTTGCGCCCCCATTCGAAGGGGGAACGGTACGCGGCCGACTTCCAGATCAACATGCTCCGATGCATCTTCTGCGGCCTCTGCGAAGAGGCGTGCCCCACCGGGGCGATCGTGCTCGGCCACGAATACGAGCTCTCGGGATACACCCGCGCGTCCCTCATTTACACGAAGGACCGCCTGACGGAGCGCGTCCCGGGAGAGTCCGGGCGGGATCCCAACCGAGAGGTCTAGGTGGACGCGGTCCTGTTTGGGATAGTGACCTGCCTGGCCCTCGCCGGCGGGACGGGGGTGATCGCCTCCCGGCGGCCGGTGTACAGCGCGCTCTCGCTCCTCGTGGTGTTGGGGAGCCTCGCGGTCGATTACCTGCTGCTCGATGCCCCCTTCATCGCCGTCCTCCAGGTGATCATCTATGCGGGGGCGATCGTCGTCCTCTTCGTCTTCATCATCATGCTCCTGCACGCCCAGAGCGGGGAGGATCCCCAGGGCCGCGCGGTCCTCCCCGCGCCCCTGGGCGGGGCGTTGTGCGCGGCGTTCGGCCTCGTGATGCTCGTCACGGTGACGCGATCGGCGGGCCAGCCCGCCCCCGTTGGACGAGGCGGTCGGCCGGGCGCTGTTTGCGGGGTTTCTCCTCCCGTTCGAGGCGGCATCCGTGGTCCTCCTCATCGGGATGATCGGCGCCGTGGCGCTGGGAAGGCGGCTCCCGCCCGGGGGGGAGCGGTGATGGCCGTGCCCGCGCCCTACCACCTCGCGCTCAGCGCGTTCCTGTTCACCCTGGGGATGGTCGGGGTCCTCGTCCGCCGTTCGATCCTCATCGTGTTCATGTCGATCGAGCTCATGCTCAACGCGGTCAACCTGACGCTGGTGACGTTTGCCCGCGCCCGGGGGAGCCTGGACGGCCAGCTCTTTGTGTTCTTCATTCTGGTGGTCGCGGCCGTGGAGGTCGTGATCGGCCTGGCGATCATCGTGGACCTGTTCCGAT
>VBAO01000357.1 GCA_005883865.1 Candidatus Segetimicrobium genomatis | reverse complement strand
CGATATCGTCGCCGCCCGCCAGCGGGGACGCTCGCTCGCGTCCCAGCTCGGATACTCGACGACGGACGCCACCCTGATCGCGACGGCCATCTCAGAGCTGGCCCGGAACATCGTGACCTACGCCCGGCACGGCGAGATCGTGCTGGGGAGCAGCAACGACAGCGCGAGGCACTCGATCGTGGTCGTCGCGCGAGACGAGGGACCGGGGATCGCCGACATCAACCGGGCCGTCGCGGGCGGATACTCCACCTCGGGCGGCCTGGGGCTCGGTCTCTCGGGCGTGCGGAGGCTGATGGACGTGTTCGAGATCTCTTCCGAGCTCGGCAAGGGCACGACCATCACCGTGAAGCGGTGGAAGCGCTGACTTGCCCGATCGAATGGGGCGCGGCGACCACCACGCTGCGGGGGCACGCCGATTCCGGTGACCGCGGCGTCGTGGCGCCGTTTGGCTCCGGCGTCCTCGTCGCCGCCATCGACGGGCTCGGGCACGGGGACGAGGCGGCCTCCGCGGCGCAGCTCGCCGCAAGGATTCTCGAGAAGGATCCCGACGAGTCGGTGATCACCCTGGTCCGGCGCTGCGACGAGCGCCTGCGCGTGACCCGCGGCGTCGTCATCAGCCTCGCCTCCTTCAACGCCCCCGACGGGACGATGACGTGGTTGGGCGTGGGCAACGTGGAGGGCCGATTCGTCCGGGCGAGCCCCGATGCGACGCCGGCGTGCGAGTTCCTGCTCCTGCGGGGGGGGGTGGTCGGGGGCCGTCTCCCGATGCTTCAGGCGACCCTGCTTCCCGTCCAGCCCGGCGACACGCTGGTGTTCGCCACAGACGGGGTGGCCCTGCCGCCTGTGGAAGACATCGTCTCGACCGGACGGCCGCAGGCGATGGCGGAGGGGATCCTCTCCAGGTACTCGAGGCAGACCGATGACGCCCTGGTGTTGGTGGCGCGCTGGGTGGGGCTCCCCAGGTGAGCCAGTTGCCGCCCGAGATGGTGGCCCGGTACACGGCCGCGTTGAAGGAATACCTCTTCGAGGGTGGCGAGGCCGCGTTGCAGCGCGCGTACGAGTTCGGGCGAGGCGCGCTCGGCGACGGGCTGGGGGTCCTGGAGGTGGCGGCGGTCCACCATCAGGCGATGGTGGAGATCCTGGGGGCCACGAGCGACGAGCTGCCGGGCGCGCTCGCGGCCGCGGGGCAGTTCCTCGCCGAGGGCCTCTCGCCGTTCGAGATGACGCACCGGGGGTACCGGGAGGCCAACGCGGCGCTCCAGGTCAGCGAGAGGCGCTATCGCGAGCTGTTCGAGAACGCGAACGACGTCGTGTTCACCACCGACCTCGCGGGGAAGTTCACGTCCGTCAACCGGACCGGTGAGAACCTCACCGGCTACGGGCGGGACGAGCTCGCCTCCATGGGCATCGAAGCGCTCGTGGCGCCGGAACAGCTCCCCGTTGTCCGGCGCATGCTCGAGCGAATGCTCGCCGGCGAGGTCGAACGGACCCGGTACGAGATCGAGATCGTGACCCGGGACGGGCGGCGGATCCCGATGGAGATGCACACGTCGCTGCTCCATCAGGACGGCCGGCCGGCCGGCGTTCACGGCATCGCGCGGGATGTGACCGAGCGCAAGCAGGCGGAGCAGGCCCTGCGGGGTTTGAACGAGCGGCTGGAGGAGGAAGCGAAGCGGATCGCCCACGCGCTCCACGACGACGCGGGCCAGCTGCTCAGCACTGTGCATCTGGCGCTGGAGGAGTTCGCGCACGGGCTGCCGCCGGGGGCTCGCGCGGGCCTCCACGCCGTCAGGGAACTCCTCGATCAGGTGCAAGAGGAACTCCGCCGGCTGTCCCACGAGCTCCGGCCGACCATCCTCGACGACCTCGGGCTCCTGCCGGCCCTGGAGTTCCTGGCGGACCGGGTGGCGAAGCGAAGCGGGCTCGTCATCACGGTGCAGGGCTCGACAGAAGGGCGGCTGGCGCCGCCCGTGGAGACGGCCTTCTACCGGAGCGTGCAGGAGGCGTTGACCAACACCGTGCGCCATGCGCAGGCGACTCGGGTGGACGTCGAGATCCGGCGCGCGGAAGGCACCGTCCGTTGTTCCGTTCGGGATGACGGCATAGGCTTCGGCGTCTCGACGGTCCTGTCGCGCCGCGGGGAGCGAGGCCTCGGCCTCATCGGGATCCGGGAGCGGGCGGACGCCCTGGGCGGAACGCTGGCGATCAAGTCGGCGCAGGGGCAGGGCACCGAGTTGCTCATCGCCATCCCGCTCGGGAACTGAGATGTCGCTGCGGATTCTCTTGGCCGATGACCATAGGATCTTCCGCCAGGGCGTTCGGGCGCTCCTGGAGCGCGAGGGATTCCGCGTCGACGGCGAGGTGGCGGACGGCCACGCGGCGATCGAGATGGCCGCGCAGCTGAACCCCGACGTGGTCGTGCTCGATCTCGCGATGCCGATGCTGAACGGGCTCGATGCGGCCCGGGAAATTACCCGCGCGTCTCCCCGCACCCGCACAATCCTATTAACGATGCATGCCGAGGATCCGTACGTGGCCCGGGCGCTCCACGCCGGGATCCGGGGCTATGTGCTGAAAAGCCAGGCGGCGGAGGATCTGGTGCAGGCCATCCGGGAAGTCGCCCGGGGGGCGGTCTACCTGAGCCCCGGCGTCTCGCAGACGGTGGTCGAGGCGTACCTGGCGAAGCGGGATCTCCCTCCCGACCCGTTGACCCCGCGGGAGCACCAGGTGCTGCAGCTCATCGCGGAGGGCAAGACGACCAAGGAGATCGCCGCCCTCCTCGGGGTGAGCGTCAAGACCGCCGA
>VBAO01000356.1:1644-7144 GCA_005883865.1 Candidatus Segetimicrobium genomatis | reverse complement strand
GTCTACTCGGTCACCGGGGAGTGGGATGTCATCGCGGTCTTGCGGCTCAAGGATTACAACGAGCTGGCCGAGGTCGTGACCGGCAAGATGGGCGAGATCCCTGGAATCGTCCGGACGAACACCCACCTGGCATTTCGCGCCTTCCCGCAGTCGCTGCTCGAGCGGTCGTTCTCCGTGGGACTTGAGGATGAAGGGAAGGGCCCGGGGAGCGGGTGAGGCGTAGGCCCCCCCAGCATGGTCGAAGCGCATCACATATGAATGCCGCGGAAGCTAACGTGAGCGCCGTCCGCCGGCGGGTGGCCTGATGCCGACCGAGGTCGTGTTGCCACGGCTGGGGCTCACGCAGGAAGAGGGGACCGTCGTCCGGTGGATCAAGCCGGAGGGGAGCCCGGTCAAGAAGGGGGAGCCCCTCTTCGAGGTGATGACCGACAAGGCCACCGTGGAGGTCGAAGCGCCGGCGTCCGGCGTGCTGCTCCGAATCCTTGTCGCCGAAGGAGGCACGGTCCCTGTTGCGACCCCGATCGCGCTGATCGGGGAGGCGGGCGAAGCCCTTCCTGTGATTCCGCCACCCGGGCCGGCCCCCGCGGCCACGTCGGGCGCAACGACTTCGGGCGGGCCCTCCCGAGCTGAAACGGGCGCCCCCCCACCGGCCCCGCCCCGCGAGGCCGCAACCGGCGGGGCGGCCCCCACGGGAGGACCATCGGGGGGGCAGATCAAGATTTCTCCCCGGGCCCGCGCGCTGGCAGACACGCACGGCGTCGACGTGCGCACACTTGCAGGCTCAGGTCCCGGCGGCCGCATCGTCGAGCACGACGTCCAAACCGCGATCGATTCCCGCTCGGGGCCTGCCCGGGACGTTCCGCCGGCCCCACCGCCCGCGGCACCGGCTCCGTCGGTTGTGTCCGCGCCCACGGGCGCAATGCCGGCTGCGGCCCCGGCCCCGCCGGCCGCTCCCGCGCCGGTGATGCCGGATGTTGCGCCGGCCCCGATGGCCGCCCCTGCGCCGGCAATGCCGGACGTTGCGCCGGCCCCGATGGTCACCCCCGCGCCGGTGATGCCGGATGTTGCGCCGGCCCCGCCGGTTGCCCCTGCGCCGGCAATGCCGGACCTTGCCCCGGCCCCGCCGATCGAGCCCGTTACTCCGGCCGAGGCCGAGGCACCCCGCGAGGTCGAGCCCGCTGCGCCGGCTCCCAGCCCCGTGGCGACGAGGATGCGCGCGATCATCGCGGCGCGCATGATGGAGAGCTTACACACCACCGCGCAACTCACCCTGACCACCGAGGTCGATATGGAGGAGGCCGTGCGGCTCCGCCACGAGTTGGAGCAGCAGGTGAACGTGCGGGTCACGTACACGGACCTGATCGTCCGCGCGACGGCAGCGGCCCTCCGCGAGCATCCCGCGATGAACGCCCGGTGGGAGGGCGAGGGAGTCCGACGTCTCTCCGAGATCCACATCGGCGTCGCGGTGGCGCTCGATGAGGGACTGGTGGTCCCGGTGGTTCGTGACGCCGCCCAGGTCACGCTCGCAGAGATCTCCACGACGATTCGCGACCTCTTCGAGCGTGCGCGTGCCATGCGCCTCGGGCCGGAAGAGATGCAGGGCAGCACCTTCACCGTCACCAACCTCGGCATGTTCGATGTCGACGTGTTCACCCCGGTGCTCAATCCCCCGGAGGCGGCGATCCTCGGGGTCGGGCGGGTGCGCCGCCGCCCGGTCGCGGAGGGAGACCGCGTGGAGGTCCGGTCGACGGTGACGCTCTCGCTGACGTTCGACCACCGGGTCGTCGACGGCGCGCCGGCGGCGCAGTTCCTCCAGCGGGTGAAGTACGTCCTCGAGCACCCGCAACTGCTCCTGATGCCCTAGCGGCGCCGGCTTGGTCCTCAGAATTGGCGTCATCGCCGACATCCACTGCGGGCCCGATCTGGACACCCTGCTCGGCAGCCGGGCGCCGATCCTGGTGGAGGCGTTCCTGGAGGCCATGAGCCGGTTCCGGCCGGACTGCATCGTCGATCTCGGCGACCGACTGAACAGTGTCGCGCACTCCCAGGATCACGTCCGGACACGGTGGGTCCGCACGCGCCTCCGGGAAGCCGGGGTGCCCGTCTACCACGTCTTTGGGAACACCGACGTCCGGGCGCTCGACAAGGAGGCCGGGATGGCCGCCCTCGGCAAGGCCGCTCCGTATGAGTGCGTGGACGCCGGCGGGGTCCGTCTCATGCTGCTCGACACCGTGGATCCCGCCGTCGAGCGCGTGGGAGGCGCGGTGGGCCAGGCGCAACTCGCGTGGCTCGCGGGCGCGATCGAGGACCGCGAGACGCCGTGCGTGGTGTGTTGCCATCACCCGCTCGACGAGCCGCCGCTCCGCGGACACCGGTACTTCGAGCGGCACCCCGACCTCGCGACCGTGCGCAACCGGGCCGAGGTTCGGGCGGCCCTCGAGCGCACGGGCCGGGTCCGAGCCGTGCTGGCGGCCCATCTCCACCGGACAGGCGCCGCCCAGATCGCGGGCATTCCCTATGTGACGGTTGGAGGGCTCGTCGAATCCGCCTACACCGGCAGCGAGCCGTGCGGCGCGTTTGCCCTTGTCACGGTGGCGCACGAGCGATTGAACGTCGAGGTGGGCGGGCTTGAGCCCGCCCACTTGTCGTTTTGAACCACGAGCAGAGAGGTCCGGAGGATTCCAACGACGGGGGTGGATGATGGAAGGCGCGGAGCGGACGGATGTGACCAGGCGCTCGTTGATCAGGTCCGCATGGGCGGCGGTCGGGCTGGCGGCGTTCGCAGGCGGGTCGCGCGATGTCGAGGCGCACGACCTCAGGCCAACCGATCCCGCGTACAGGTTCGACCGATACGAGGCGGTCGTCAACCGGCGGGTCAAGATCCGGCAGCTCTATGCCTGGCCGAATCTCAAGAACCCGATCTTGTTCGGGAACGTCTCGAACGGCCTTAACGGATTCCAATTCTCGTACGATGTTCCTCCGGACCAGATCCAGGTCGTAGTCCAGGCGTACTTCACCGCCAACGGGGCGATGTACGACGACCACCTGTGGGAAAAGTACCGGTTGGGCGAGGCGTTCAGCGTGACCGATCCGGCGACGGAAAAGCCTGCGACGCGGAACCTCTGGGCCCGGAGCAAGATCGCCGCGCAGGACGTCACCCCGCCCCCCACCGACCGTAGCCATCCCTATTACTCCGACACGAGCATCGAGGGGCTGCAGCGGCGCGGCGTGCTGTTCTTGATATGACACCAGACGGCCCACGGGCACGCCGGTGCGGCGGCCGCGAGCAAGGATCGCAATCCGGATAATCAGACCGCCGACCAGATCCTGGCGGAGATCCAGACGCACCTGATCCCTCAGGGGCTGCTGATCCCCGCGGCGGTCGGCGAGCTGGTGCGGCTCCAGGACAAGGGATACCGCATGGTCGTCAACGGCTGACGGCACCGGCCGGCACGGCGCCCGTCCCCTCACCGCTCCGGGAGAGCCGTGGCGATCGGGCTCGGGATGCTAGAATAGGCCCAGTGTATGCGATTCCGGCCTGAGATCGACTACTACGAAATCCTCCAGGTGCACCCCAAGGCGTCCCAGGAGATCATCAAGAAGGCGTACCGCACGCTGATGGGCGAGTTGGGGGGTCACCCCGACCTGGGTGGTGACGAAGAGAACGCCAAGGTGATCAACGAGGCGTACACGGTGCTTGGCGATCCTGAACTGCGGCGCGGTTACGACAGGGCCCGCGTTGAGCGCATGCCGCGGGGACAGCCGGGGAGCGGCGCGGATCCGGGCGTAAAGGAGATGCTCACCCTCGACGCGGTGAACACGAACCGCGGGCCGGCCCATATCCTACGCGATATCTCGCTGCAGGTGGGGGAGGGCGAGACGGTCTGCCTGATCGGCAGGAACGGAGCGGGAAAGACCACCACCATGGAGAGCATCATGGGTCTCCTGCCCCTGAGGTCCGGGAGGGTCACGCTCGGGGGACAGGAGATCACGAGGCTCGGCGCCCACGCCAGGGCGCGCCTCGGGATCGGGTATGCGCCCGATGATTGCGGGATCTTTCCCGACCTGACGGTGGCCGAGAACCTGGGGATCGGGCACTGGCTGGCTGCGACGTCCCGCCGTGCGGGGGGGAGCGGAGCGCAGGAGACCCGAAGCGAGGCCATGTACGGCCTCTTCCCGGAACTGCCGCGGCTCCTCCAGCGACGAGGGCTCCATCTCAGCGGTGGGGAGCGGAAGATGGTGGCGATCGCCCGATGCATGGCGCTGGGACCGTCGGTCCTCCTGCTGGATGAAGCGTTCGAAGGACTCGCCCCCATGGTCGTCAACCGCTTCGCCGACGCCGTGCAAAAGATCAAGGCCATGGGGATCTCGATGCTGATCGCCGAGTCGAACGTGATGACCGCCGCGAAGGTGGCGGAGCGCTTCTACGTGATCGATCGGGGAGAAATCATCTTCGAGGGGACCCCGGCGGAGGTGTTTGCCAATCGGGAGATCATGCAGGTGATTCGCGGATGATTCGCGGCCTGGGGCGCGTGTGGCGCGGCGCCGCGCAGGGGACGTGGGCGGCGGTCCGGGCCCGGCCGCAGGTGTTCTGGGGAGTCGCGCTCGCGGTCTTCCTGCTGAACCTGCTCCTGCCTCCCGTGGTCCTCGCGATTGTCCGGAAGCCGTGGGACCACTTTTCCTTCAACCCCTGGCTGTCGCAGTTGCCGAGCTGGCTCGTCTCTCACGAGGCGACCGTGGGGCGCAAACTCGAGTTTCTGTCGAACGTCGCGCTCTTCTGGTTCATCGCCAGCAGTCCGTACGTCGCCCCGGAATGGGGATTCACGGTGGACGTCAGGGATATCGCCCGCTGGGCCGTGATGTCCCTGCTGTTTGGCGCGTATTTCGCCCTCGTGGCCTACGCGCGCAGCCGCCCGGGACGGCGCGGCGTGGAATGGCGCGGCGGCAGGCGCGGGGGATCGGTTGGGGCGGCGCTGAGCACGCTCGGCCTCTCGACCGCGCCGTGCAGCGTGGCGGGGTGCGGGGCGCCGGTCCTTCCGGTGCTGGGACTGGTCTTCCAGGGCCTGACGAGCGGCGCGCTCGCGGGGCTCGCGACCCTCTCGCGCGTGATGACGGAGGTCGTGTTTGTCGGCGCAAGCGTCGCGGTCTTCATCATGGGCTGGGTGGTGAGCAACCCTGCCTGGTTCGTCGCCGAAAGGAGGGATGAGGGCAACGCACAGATGCGGCATCAGGATCCTTCAAGGGCATAAGCATTCCCGAGGTGAGGGAAAGGGGGAAGCGCTTGTGGCAGAGCAGGAAGTGAGTCGCCGGAAATTCCTCGGCCAGTTGGGTGTGACGGTGGGCACGGCGGCCCTCGCGGGGGCGGCCGGACCGGCCGCGCTGACGCCGGCGGAGGCCCAGCAGCCGCCCGCCGGGAAGATCCCGGACACGCCGCTCCGGGTCGGTCAGATGACGTTCTTGTCCGGACCGGCCGCGGTCTTGGGCGAGCCCATGCTCAAGG
>VBAO01000356.1:0-1561 GCA_005883865.1 Candidatus Segetimicrobium genomatis | reverse complement strand
GCCGCCGACGAGATCAACGCGCAGGGCGGGGTGTTGGGGAAGCGCAAGATCGAAGTCATCAAGGCCGACGAGGCCGCGGGGACCGACGCCAACGTGAAGGAGCTCAAGCGCTTGAAGCTCCAGGAGAAGATCGACCTGTTCACCGGGATCACCTCAAGCGGCAACACGCCGGCCCTGGGCCCGGTGGCCGAGGAGCTCAAAGCCCTCACGATCTTCGTGGACGGGTGCACCGACTTCCTGTTCGACAAGGCCGTGCCGAACCCCAAGTACGTCTTCCGGATCACGAACATCCAGTCGGCGGACGGGGTGACGTGCGCGCTCGCGATCGCGAACACCTATCCGGACGTGCGAAAGGTGGCGCACATCCACCCCGACTACTCGTACGGCCGAAACGCCTTCGATCACCTCCGGATCGTCATGGAGAAGATGCTGCCCGGCGTCCAGGTCGTGATGGAGGGGTGGCCGAAGCTCGGCACCACCGACTTCACCGCCCACATCACCAAGGCGATCTCGGCGAAGCCGGACCTCCTCGTCTCGTCGGTGTGGGGCGGGGACTACATCGAAGTTCGCGACCACCCTCGCGCTCGGGATCGCGCCGCACGCGCTCGGGAAGGACCACCCCGAGGGCGTCATCGGCGGGGTCCACGCCAACTACTACTTCACCTACCCGGCCGGGAATAAGTGGCCGCCCAACACCACGTTCGTCAAGAGCTACTTCGCCCGCTGGAAGGAGTACCCGAACTTCCAGGCCGAGGGCGCCTACGTCGCGATGCAGATGTACAAGATGGCGGTGGAGCGGGCCAACCGGCTCATGGGCGGCTGGCCCGAGGACGAGGCGATCATCGGCCAGCTGGAAGGGCTCGGGTATGCCGGCCCGGCGGGATACGTGTACTTCCGGCCGGACAACCACCAGGGGTACAAGGACGCGATGACGGGCTTCACCAAGAACTTCCCCAACTACCCGTTCCAGACCCTCGACCCGACCCGGGTCATCACGATCCCGATTCGGAACATCACCGCCCCGCCGGGATGGCCGCAGGCCGAGCCGACCCGGACGTACGACTGGATCAACAAGACCTGGCCGAAGGTGAGTGGATAACCGCGCCTGATTCGCTGATGGGGCAGGGCGGCCCGGACGGGCGGCCCTGCCCCGGCTGATGGGATGACATGGCCGTGACCCGGGCGATCGCGGCCGTGGGGTTGCTCGCCGTCGTCGCGACCGCGGCGCGTGTCGATGCCGGCCATGAATCCCCGTTCTATCCGTCGTTTTATCCGCACGAGATCCACCTCGAGTCGGTCCCCCCGGCCGCGGCGGCGGGGTTGCTGCGGCAGGCGTCGATCCACGCGTTTGTCGGCGCCGATCCCTTTGACGGGCGCAGCATCCCTGCCGACGTCGCCTCCGTCGAGAGCCTGGGGGCCTACGTGGTGCTCACCCTCAATACGGCCGTCCCGGCGCTGAGGGGCCGTGACGCGCGCTGCGCGCTGTCGTCGCGCCTCGGGGCGATGCTCGCCCGGCGCGGAGGGGCGTTCGTCCTCCATCCCTACCCGGTGACCCCCTACC
>VBAO01000190.1 GCA_005883865.1 Candidatus Segetimicrobium genomatis | reverse complement strand
ATCGCGACCACCGCGCACTCGAGCACGGCGGGGTGGCTGACCACGGCCTGCTCCACCTCGATCGTGCTGATGTTCTCGCCGCCCGAAATGATAATGTCCTTCTTCCGGTCCCGCAGTTCGATCTGCCCGTCGGGATGCATCACGCCGATATCGCCCGTGTGGAACCAGCCGCCGCGGAACGCCTCCTCGGTCGCTTCGGGTTGGGCGAAGTATCCCTTCATCACGACGTTGCCGCGGTAGACGACCTCGCCCATCGTCTGCCCGTCGGGGGGCACGTCCCGCATCTCGGCGTCGACGACCCGCTGCGCCCCGGCCGTGATGTGCGCGACGCCCTGGCGCGCCTTGAGCCGGGCCCGCTCCTCGGGCCCCAACCGGTCGACCCCCGGCGGCGCGATGTTGATCGTAAACGGCCCGTAGGACTCGGTCAGGCCGTAGACGTGGTCCACCTCGAAGCCGAGCGCCGCCATTTGGGCGAGGATGGTCGGCGACGGCGGCGCGGCCGCGGTGAAGACGCGGACCGGACGGGCGAGCCGGTGGGCGGCCGGATCGGAGGCCAGCGCCGACAAGACGGTGGGGGCGGCGCAGAAGTGGGTGATCCCTCCTTCGTCGAACAGACGCCACACCCGCGCGGGATCGATCCGGGGAATGCACACGCTCCGCGCCCCGACCGCCGACAGGCCCCAGGCGAACGTCCATCCGTTGCAGTGAAACATCGGCAGCGTCCACAGATACGTCGACGTGGAGTCGATTTTGTGCTCCATCACCATGGCGAGGGCATTGAGGTAGGCGCCGCGGTGGGTGTACATGACCCCTTTGGGACGGCCGGTCGTCCCGGAGGTGTAGTCGATCGCGATCGTCTCCTCTTCATCCAGGAGCGGCGGGCCCGGATCCTCGTCGCTGCCGGTCCCGAGCAGGTGCTCGAACTCCTCCAGGATGTCGACCCGCCGGAGCCCGGCGGGCACCCCCGCCAGCTGCGCGCGGAGCTCGGGTGAATAGAAGACGAACCGAGGCCCCGAGTGCTCCATGATGTACCGGACCTCGTCCGCGTTGAGGCGGGTGTTGACCGCCACCAGGATCCCCCCGGCCTGGGGGACCCCCATGTGGGCGAGCAGGAGGGGCTCGGAGTTGAGGGCGAGAAACGCGACGCGGTCCCCCGGCTCGAGACCGGCGCGCCGGAGCGCGGACGCCAGGCGCCGGGAGCGGGCCCGCCACGCGCGATAGGTGAACGCCCGCTCCCCGTCCTGGACGGCGACCCGGTCGGCATGGGCGTCTCCCGCCCGCTCGAGGAAGCTCACCGGCGACAGTTCCTGCCGGTACACCCTCGTCGTGGTGATCATCGCGGATCCTCCTTCGCCGCGGCTTCGGGTCGCCGCGCTCGGCTTGGCCGGCCGATCACGGACGGAAGGCGTCGCGAAGCACTTCGACCCGCAGGATCCCCGCGGGCTCGACCCAGACTTCGACGACGTCGAACCGGCACGCCCGCTCGCCGAGCCCCCGGCGGACCAGGTAGGCCATGGCCAGCTGCGCGAGCGCGTGTTGCTTGCGCGCCCCGACCCCCTCCGCCGGGGTGCCGTGGGTCGCCGACCGCCTGGCCTTGACCTCCACGAACACGAGGTCGCCCGCCTCCTCCGCGACCACGTCGAGCTCGCCGCGCCGCAGCCGGACGTTTCGCTCGAGGATCCGGTATCCGCGGGCGCGCAGCGCCTCGACCGCGGCGTCTTCTCCCGCCCGCCCAAACCGCTGACGCGGGCTGGGCGCCGGCGGGCGCGCGGCCGTCACCGCCACTCGAACAGCGCGAGTTGCGCCACGGGGAGGAAGGCCCTCCGGTGCGCGGGGCACGGTCCGAGGCGAACCAGGGCGTCGATATGCTCCGCGGTGCTGTATCCCTTGTGCTGAGCGAACCCGTACCCCGGGAAGGCGCCGTCCAGTTCCCGCATGAGCCGGTCGCGGGCGACCTTCGCGACGATGGAGGCGGCCGCGATACAGGCGCACGCCGCGTCGCCCCGGACCATCGCCTCGTGGTCCAACCGGAGCGCGAGGCGGTCGCGCCCGTCGATCAGCGCGAAGTCGGGGAGCGGACCCAGGGCTTCCACCGCGCGGCGCATCGCGAGCAGCGCGGCGCCGCGAATGTTCAGGCGGGCGATCTCCTCGACCGACGCCTCGGCCACGGCGACGGCCAGGGCCCTCGCCCGGATCTCGTCGTTCAACCGCTCGCGCGCGGCGGGGGTGAGCCGCTTGCTGTCGTCGAGTCCCGCGATCGGGGGCCCATCGGGGAGGATCACCGCGGCCGCGAGCACGGGGCCGGCGAGGCACCCGCGGCCGACCTCATCGACGCCGACGACGGTCTGGCCGGCGAGGCGCCGGCCGCGCTCCTCGCGGTAGAGTTTCACGACCCGCCGACGCTCGGCGCGGGCCCGCTCGCGGGTACGTTCGTACCGGGCCGCAAGCCGGCGGACCCCCCGGCGGGGATCGCGGCGCAGGCGCCGGAGCAGCGCGGCGCTCGGACGGGCGAGGCGGGCGAGACGAGCGGTGATCTCTGCGACCGTCAGGGTGCGGTAGTCCACGGGCTATCGACGGCGTCTTTCGCCATCGAGGGGGGAGAACCTCTTTGCCGCGGCAGGGCGCGCCCTTCGGGCGTGAGGTTCGCGGAATTCCTAGTGGACGAACCCGACCCGCGGCAGCGGCCAGTAGATGAACATCGCCTTGCCGATGACGTTCGCCCGCGGCACATAGCCGAAGAACCGGCTGTCTTCGCTGTTGTTGCGGTTGTCGCCGAGCACAAAGTACTGGTGCGCGGGCACGATGACCGGGCCGTAGTTCCCGAAGTCGGGTTTGATGGTGTATCCCCGCTCCGAGATCGCCCGATCGGCCACGTACACGACCCCATCCTTCAACCCCACGCGGTCCCCGGGGAGCCCGTCGCCCCGGTGCACGGGCTCCAGGCGATAGACGAATTTGGCCACCAGGATGCGGTCATCGATCATGAGGGTCGGCTCCATCGATCCCGACGGGATGTAGAACGCCTGCACGATGAAGGTGATGATGACCAGGCTGAGGATCGCGGCGAACAGGCACGCGTCGAGGGTCTCGACGATCGCGGTGCGCATCGCCTGGGGAATCTGGGCCGTGCGCTTGATCACGATCCGGGACGCGAGGAGAAACGCCGAAACGCTCAGGATGACCGTCGGGATGCTAATCGAGCTCAATGTCCCGGCCTACCGTTTCTCTCTGATGCGGGTCTCCTTCCCGACCTTCTCCCGCAGGTAATAGAGCTTCGCCCGGCGCACCCGGCCCGTCCTGAGGATCTCGATCTTCTCGACGCGTGGCGAGTGGACCGGGAACGTCCGCTCCACCCCGACCCCGTGGGAGATGCGCCTCACCGTGAACGCCTCGCGGAGCCCCCCGCCGCGGCGCCCGATCACCACGCCCTCGAACGCCTGGAGCCGGTCGCGCCCGCCTTCGGCGACCTTGATGTGAACCCGGACGGTATCGCCGGCCCGAAAGGGCGGGACCTGGGCTTTCACCTGCTGGCGCTCAATGGCAGTCAATCGCTCCATGATCCGCTCCTCCACGGTGGCCCATTATACCATGCTCGTTGCGACGGTCACAACAACGCCGAAACGTCACCCATCCCGGTTGCGCAGCTCCGTCAGGAACGCCCTGGCCTCGGCGTCGAGCGCGGCCTCGTCGATGAGGTCGGGCCGGCGGAGGAGGGTGCGCCGCAGGGCCTCCCGCGCTCTCCACCGGCGGATCGCTTCATGGTGACCGCTCAGCAAGACCTCCGGCACGGCACGGCCGCGAAACACGGCGGGCCGCGTGTAGGACGGATGGTCGAGGAGGCCCTCGGAAAACGAATCGCGGGCCACAGACTCGGCGTCCCCCACCACCCCGGGCACGAGCCGGGCCACGGCCTCGATGATCACCATCGCCGCGAGTTCGCCGCCCGACAGCACGTAGTCGCCGATGCTCACCTCCTCGGCTTCCAGCACCTCGACGACCCGTTCGTCCACGCCCTCGTACCGGCCGCACACGACGATCAGGTGGGGACGGGCGGCCAGGGTGCGGGCCCGAGCCTGAGTCAAGCGCTCGCCCTGCGGGGTGGTGAGGACCACCGCTGGGGATTCGCTGTGCCCCCCGGCGGTCCGGGCCGCCCGAATCGCCTCGACGGCCCGGACGAGCGGCTCCGGCGCCATGACCATCCCGGCCCCGCCGCCGTAGGGGATGTCGTCGACGGTGCGGTGGCGGTCCGACGAAAACTCGCGGAGGTCCCACACCGCGAGGTCGACGAGCCCGCGCTCCCGGGCGCGGCCGAGGGTCCCCACGCCGAGCGGCCCGGGAAACACCCCCGGAAAGATCGTGACGACGTCGATCCTCACCGAAACCACTCCGGCAGGCGCGCGACGAGCTCGCCTGCGGCGGGGTCGATCTTCTCGATGCAACTGTCGACGGCCGGGAGGAAGATCTCCGGACCCTCGGGGGGACGCACCACGTAGACGTCGTTGCTGCCGGTCCGGAGCACGTCGACCACCCGGCCGAGGACCTGTCCCTCCGGGGTCCGCACCGCGAGACCGACCACCTGGAACAGGTAGAACTGCCCGGGCGGCAGAGGCACCGCCTCGGACGCCGGGATCTGCACCGTCGCTATCGATCCCGGAGAACTTCATCAGCACCCACCGGCCATCCGGCCGGGCGTGCTCCACCCGAACCCGGCTGACCGTGCGACCGGAGACGACGACCGCGTGGTCGAGCGTCAGCAGATGCTCGGGGAAATCGGTAACGGGCACCACCCGCACCTGTCCCTCGATGCCATGCGCGCGCGCGACCTCGCCGACGATGATGAGGTCGTCCGACGTCACCGCGCTACCCCCCGGCAGGCATGATGAGGGGCGACGTGGCGGTCTCCCTGATCTCGAGCACGATCCCATCCTTCACGATGATTTCCGTGCGGGAGATCTTGTCGAAGAGGTTGTCGCCGACCGACACATCCACCGTGCCTTCGATCGTCCCCTGGAGGAACTCGGTGTTGAGCTGGAGATCCTGGGCCTCGCGCAGGCGGGCCTGGAGCTCGATCCGGGTCCCCTCCTGGCGCTGGCGCTCCATCTCGAGCTGGGCCCGAATGTTGCGGGTCTGGGGGCTCACCTGCCGCTCGAGCTCGACCCGGCGGGATTGGACGTCGATCTGCTGAACGATCGCGTCCACCCGCTTGATCGCCTCCTCGAGGTCCGCGACATACAGACGCTTGAACGCCTCGGTCACGATCGCCTTGATGACGACCGGCCGCTGAACCGTGATCGATGCCATCTCGCTCCTCCTATCCTCGGACGATCTCCACCGTCACCCGCTTCCCGCTCCGGGTGGCGGCGGCCCGGGCCAGGGTGCGGATCGCTTTGATCACCCGGCCCCCCCGCCCGATCACCTTCCCCAGATCCTCCGGGGACACGCGTAGCTCGAGGACGGTGCCGTGAGGCCCATCCACCTCCCGGACGTCCACCGCGTCCGGATGGTCCACCATGGACCGGGTCACCCACTCGACGAGGGCTTTCACCGGCTGCCCTTCGCCCGGGCTTCCTCCCACCGCTGGAGGACCCCGGTCTTCGTCAAGATGACCCGGGCCGCGTCGGACGGCCGGGCTCCCTTCCGGAGCCAGGCCAGGACCTTCTCCTCGTTGACCTTCATCGTCGACGGCTCGGTGCGGGGATTGTAGAACCCCACCGCTTCGATGTACTTCCCGCTCCGCGGGCTCCGGACATCGGCCACCACCAGCCGGTAGAACGGCTGGCCCCGGGCGCCCCGGCGCATCAACCGAATCTTGACTCCCATCTCATGCCCTCCTCACCCATGATCCCCGGGACGCCTGCCCCTCACCCCGGGGGGAACGGCATCGGGAACTTGCCCTTGCGCTGCCCGCCCGACCCGAACTGCCGCAGCATCTTCTTCACTTCGTCAAACTGGCGAATGAGCCGGTTCACCTCCTGAATCGAAGTCCCGCTCCCCCGGGCGATCCGCCGCCGCCGGCTCCCGTCGATGTGGTCCGGATGCCGCCGTTCGTCCGGCGTCATGGAGTTGATCATCGCCTCGATCCGCCCCAACGTGCGTTCGTCCACGTCCACCCCGCGCATCCGGGCTCCCAGCCCCGGGAGCATGCCGAGCACCTGATCCAGGGGGCCCATCGCCCGGAGCTGCCGGAGCTGCTTCGTGAAGTCCTCCAATGTGAACTCGGCGCGCTTGAGCTTCCGCTCCATCTCGCGGGCCTGCTCGGCCGTCACCTGCTCTTGCGCGCGCTCGATCAGCGTGAGCACGTCCCCCATGCCGAGGATGCGCGAGGCGATCCGGTCGGGATGGAACGGCTCGAGGGCCTCGAGCCGCTCGCCCGTCCCGACGAACACGATCGGCCGGTCGAGGGCCGCCACCACGGAGAGCGCGGCCCCGCCCCGGGCGTCCCCGTCCAGCTTGGTCAGGATCAGCCCGTCGATCGGCACCGCCCCGCGGAACCCCTCCGCCATCCGCACCGCGTCCTGCCCGGCCATCGCGTCGAGCACCAGCAGCGTGGCGTGGGGGGCGGTCGCCTCCCGGATCCGCGTCAGTTCGGCCAGCAGCGCCGGGTCGACGTGCAGCCGGCCCGCCGTGTCGATGACCAGCACGTCCGCCGAAGTGCGGGCGTGCTCGAGGGCCCGCCGGGCGATCTCCACCGGATCCCCTTCCCGGCCCGGCGCAAACACCGGGATTCCGGCCGCCTTGCCGAGGACCTCGAGCTGGGTGACCGCCGCCGGACGGTGCACGTCGGTGGCCGCCAGGAGGACGCTCCGCCCCTGCTTCTTGAGGTGGAGCGCGAGCTTGCCGGCGGTCGTGGTCTTCCCGGTCCCGTGCAGACCCACGAGGAGGAGCACCGTGGGCGGGTGCGGGGCGAGCCGCAGGGGATGGTGGACGGCGCCCAGGAGACGGGTGAGCTCGCCGAACACGATCTGGACGACCTGCTGACCGGGCGTGAGGCTCTTCCACACCTCCTGGCCGACCGCCGCCTCGCGGACCCGGTCGACGAACTCCCGCGCGACCTTGAAGTGGACGTCGGCTTCGAGCAGGGCCAGCCGGACCTCGCGGAGCGCCTGGTCCACGTCCTCGGCCCCGAGCCGGCCTCGTCCTCGAAGCCGGGTCAGGATCCCGGAGAGGCGGCCCTGGAGCTGTTCAAACACGGCATCCCTCGAATACGCGGAACCCGCCGCCGCGGGCGACTTCGCGCACCTCGGCGTACGTCTCGCCCATCCGCCGGCCCAGCGTGCGGGCTCCCTGCTGGGTCCGGGCGACGAAGTACAGCCGCCCGCCGGGCCGGAGGCACGCGTGCGCCTCCCCGAGCAACCGCAGCACCACGTTCCGCCCGGCCCGAATGGGCGGGTTGAAGAGGACGAGATCGAACTGCTCGCCCGCGACCGGGGCGCACCCGTCCCCACACCTCGCCTCCGCGTTGGCCAGGCGGTTCAGCGCGATGTTCTCCTGGGCCAGCGCGACCGCCCGCGGGTTGATGTCCACGAGCACCACGCGGGCCTGCGGGACCACCGCCGCGGCGACGATCCCCATCGCCCCGTAGCCACATCCCAGATCCAGGATGCGCCGCGCCCCCCCGAGGTCCGCGGCCTCGAGCAACAACCGCGTCCCGCGGTCCACGGACGACCGCGCGAACACCCCCGGGGCGGTGCGAAACCTGAGGGCGCGGTCCCTCAGGCGGAGCTCGACCGTGCGGGTCGCCGCGCGGGCCGGCGCCTGGGGGGTGAAATAGTGCGACGCCTGCGGCATCACAGCTGCGCGCGCAGGGCTCGAAGCGCCCCCCGGATGGGGCTGAGGTCCGCGGGGCGGGACGCGGCGAGGCGGGCCACCTCGCGTTCCACCGCGGTCAGACGCCGGATCGCCGCCGCGCGCGCCCGGGCCCGACGCCGGCGGTCGGCCAGCACGCCGAGGCGCTCCTCGAACGATCGCAACTCGACCACGCTCCGCCGCAGGCTGTCGAACACGGCCTGCCGGGTCACCCCGGCCCGGGCGGCGATCTCTCCGAGCGAGAGATCGTCGTGGTAGTACCACCGCAGCATCGACCGCTGGCGCGCGGTGAGGAGCGCCGCGTACGCATCGAACAGGCGCACCACCGCGGTCCGGCCGATCAACGCGCGCGGCAGACCGTTGCCGCGCCGATCCGGGGACCGTCCCTGTAAAGGCATTTCACTTCACAGCATAGCACACCCGCGGAGCGCGTGTAAACGCATGGCGTGAGGTCGGCACACGACCGCCGTCCGAAATCGGCGGGGGAAGCGGCTGACCCGCTTCCCCCGCCACCGTCCGATGACGCCTCCGTGTGTCCCAAACCGCCCGCCTATTCCGCCGCGGGTCCGCGGCTGTGCCGCGCACCCTCCGGGACCTGTGGCTACTTGACGAGCGTCGTTGCGGCCGCGCCTTTCGGCAGCAGGAGACTCACGACAACGCGCGTAATCCCCTCGCTCCTGTTGACAACCGCGTGGACGTCTCCGGTCTTCTCCGTCCAGCTCTCGCCAGCCTTGATGATCTTTTCTCCGCCCCCCTGCTGCAGCGTCAGTTCGCCGCTGATCACCGTCGCCACCACCGGTCCGCCGTGAACGTGCTTGGGCACCCCGCTCCCCGGGGCGAAATCAAACACGACGGTAATCAGACCATATGCGCCCGCCTTCACGGTGAGGGGAAACGCGGCCTGAGCGACGGTGGCCGGTCCGGCAGGGCCCGCCTGCCCGACGGCGAGCGTCCCAAGCCCCGAGAGCGCAGCGCAGAATATCAGAGCGCACGACAGTACGGTCGCACGGTGGAGACCCATGTCCACGCCTCCCTGATCACGGTGTCGTCAGCATCTGAGACCGTGGTGAGAAGGGATGTTTCACGAGGTCCCCGCACCTTCCTCCGTTCTGCACCTACGCGAACGAGCGTTTGCAATCCGGCCCCTGTCACTTCGCGTCGGCGGCGAACAGCGCCTCGGCGAACGTTCGGGGATCGAACGGCTGGAGATCGTCCGGCCCCTCACCGAACCCGACGAGTTTGACGGGGAGGCCGAGATCCTCGGCGATCGCCACGACCACACCCCCGCGGGCCGTGCCGTCCAGCTTCGTCAGGACGATCCCCGTCACCGGCAGCGCGGCCTTGAACTGCCGCGCCTGGGCGATGCCGTTCTGTCCGGTCGTCGCGTCGAGCACCAGCAGGGCTTCGACGGGAGCGCCCGGCAGTTCCCGGCGCAGGACGCGATCGACTTTCTTGAGCTCTTCCATGAGGTTGGCCTTCGTGTGGAGCCGCCCCGCGGTGTCCACGATCAGCACGTCCACGTGCCTGGCGCGCGCCGCCTGGGCCGCATCGAACGCGACGGCCGCGGGGTCTGCCCCCGGCTGGTGGCGGATCAGGTCCACGCCGGCCCGCGCCGCCCACACGCCGAGTTGCTCGATCGCCGCGGCGCGGAAGGTGTCGGCCGCAACGAGGAGGACCTTGCGGCCCTCGCCCTTGAGGCGCGCCGCGAGCTTGCCGATCGTCGTGGTCTTGCCGGATCCGTTCGTGCCGAGGACCAGGATCACCGCGGGAGAGGGGCCGACCACGAGCGGCGCCGGCCTGCCCAGCGCATCGGCCAGGATCTCCACGAGCGCCCGGCGCAACGCCTCCGGCGTCCTCGCCCCGCCGCGCGCGCGCTCCCGAAGGCGGGCGATCGCCGCGGCGGCGGTCGGGACGCTGAGATCGGCCTGGATGAGCGTCTCCTCGAGATCCTCGTAGAACTGCTCGCCCGTCCCGCGGCCCAGCAGGTCATCGACCCGGGCGGTGAGGGCCTGGCGCGTTCGGGCAAGCCCCGCGCGGAGCCCCCCGAGCCATCCGGCCGGCCCGGCGGGGCTATCCAACCGGCTCTGGCTCGCCGATGGCCCGAGGGTCCCCCAATCGCATGGAGACCATCTGGGAGACGCCCCCCTCCTCCATCGTGACCCCCACCAGGGCGCCGCTCGCCTCCATCGTGGCTTTGTTGTGGGTGATGATGATGATTTGCGTGCGCGCGGACAACTCCCGGAAGATCTCGGCCACCTTGCGGGTGTTGGCCTCGTCCAGCGCCGCCTCCACCTCGTCGAACACGCAGAAGGGACTGGGGCGGACCCGGAGCATCGCGAATACCAACGCCAGCGCCACCATCACGCGTTCCCCGCCGGAGAGCGCGCCGAGGCTCCGAAGCTTCTTGCCGGGAGGCTGGGCGATGATGTCGATGCCGGGCTCAGCGCCGTCGAGGCCGGGGACGCGTTCGAGCCCGGCGCGGCCGCCGCCGAAGAGGCGGACGAAGAGTTCGGCAAACTCTCTGTCGACCGCGTCGTACGTCTGGTCGAACTGGCCGCGGATCACCGCCTCGAGGCGCACGATGAGGGCCCGGAGCGCGGCGATGGTCCCCTGGACATCCTCCATCTGCGCGCGCAGCGCCTGAGCGCGCTCCGACACCTGCCGGTGCTCCTCGATCGCCAGAAGATTGACCGGCCCGAGCGCCGCGATGAGCCCGCGCAGCGCCTCGATCCGCCCGAGCGTCTCGTCGCGGCTCTGGCCCTCGGGGACCGCGCCCGCGGCGCGCTCGAACGGGACGCCAAACTCCTCCTCCATGCGCCGGCGCGCGCTCCCCAGTTCCGCCTCGATCTGCGCCTGCCGGACCTCGGCTCGGTGCACCTCCTCATCGAGGGCCGCCGCCCGCTCGAGGGCCTCACGGTGGCGCGCCTCGGCCTGAGCCAGCGAGGCGGCGAGCCCGGCCCGCTCGTTCTCGAGCGCCGTCTGGGCCGCCCCGAGGCGGGCACCCTCGGCCTCGTTTGCCTCGACCCGGGACCGGCCAGCCTCGCGCTCGGCGTGGAGTTGCTCCGCATCCGCCTGGAGACGCTGGAGTTCGGCGGCGAGCTCATCGCACCGCGCGGTCGTCTGGGCGATCCCCCGATCGATCTCGCTGATTCGGGCGCGCACCCCCTCGCGACGGCCATGCACCTCGGTCAACGTCACCCGGAGATCGGCGAGCCGGGATGCCGCCTCACGGCGCGCCCCGGTGTGCTCTCGGAGTCCGGACGTGATCCGGCCGATCCGCGCCTCCACCTCGGTCAGCCGCGCGCCGAGGCCTTCGGCCTCCGTTCGGACCCGTTCCCTGAGGGCCTGCTGCGCGGCCACCGCCTGATGGACCGCGGCCTGCTCCGCGGCGAGCTGATCCATTTCGAAGGTGAGCCGTTCGATCTCCGCGTCCATCAGGGTGAGACGGCGCCGGCACTCGGACACCGCCTCGGTCTGGCGGGCCTGGAGCGCCTCGGCCGCCGCGATGGCCGCCTCAGCCTCGCGGATCCGTTCCCCGAGCGCTCCCCGCCGGCGGCCCAGCTCGCCGATGGCCCCCCGCACGCGCTCCAGCGCCTCCGGGATCTCCGCCATCTCCTCGGCCCGCCCGAGGATCCCGCCCTCCGGCACCGGCCGGCCCGCGATCAGCACTCCCTCCGGGGTGAGCATCTCGCCGGCCAGGGAGAGGAGCCGTCCCTTGTACCCTCGCGTCCGGGCCCTGACGGCGGCGTCCAGGTCCGCCACGATGAGGATATCCGACAGGATCGCCCGGATGGCATCGGCGTGCTGGCCGGCGATCGTGATCCGATCGACGGCGCGGCCCAGCGTCGCGGGGTCCGACGCCACCGCGGGCGGCAGCGCCGGCGGCTCCGGGGCCGCGACGGCCGATACCGGCACGAACATCACGGATCCGCGGGGCTCGCGGCCGAGGAGCGCGAGGGCCGCGCGCGCATCCTCCACGGCGGGGACGACGAGCGCAGACAGGGCCGGCCCCAGCGCCGCTTCGAGCGCAGGCCGGAGCGCGCGCGGGACGTTGAGGAAGTCCGCGACCGCCCCCCGAAGCCCGGGGACCGCGGCCGGGTTCGCGCGCCACGCCAGCAGGATCTCGCGGGCCCCGCTCTCGTACCCGCGGTACTGGACCCGCGCCTCCTCCAGAAAGCTCAGGCGGGAGGCGAGTCGTTCCCGCTCGATCTCGAGCAGCCGCTCGTCGGCGAGCACCGCCGCTTGGGCGCCCCGGTGCTCATCGAGTTCCGCACGCAGCCGGGTCAGACGGCCCCGCGACTCCTCGAGCCCGGCCGCTCCCTCAGCGGCTTCCTTCGCAAGCGCGGACTGCCGGAGGCGCCCGCCGTCCGTCTGCTCGCGGAGGTAGACCGCCCGCCGGTCGAAGCCGGCGCTCCGGTCCTGATGCTCCCCCTCGCGGGCCTCCGCGGCGGCCATCTCGTTGTCGGCCCGCGCCCGCGCCTCGGCCAGCGCCCGGGCCTCAGCGCGGCAGGCCTCCAGCTCTGCCTCGCCCCGCACGGCATCCGCGTCGATGCCGGCCAGCTGCGCCTCGAGGGCCTCCACCCCCGCCCGGGCCCGGTCCAGCCAGGCCTCAAGATCGCGCTCGGCCTCTCCGTGCGCGGCCCGCTCGGCCCCAAGCGCATCCTGCTCGGCGCGATAGCGCGACACCTCCCGCTCGATCCGCTCGCGGTGGGCGTCGACCGCCCGCAACCGCTCGGCCACGAGTTCCACCGCGGCCTCCGCGGCCGCGCGGCGCTGGGCGAGGCTCACCCGGTCCTGCTGGATCTGCTCCCACTCCCGACCGGCGCCGGCCGCCCGCTGGTCCAGGGCCGCCCGCTCGTCGATGACCGCCCGCACCGCGTCCCCGATCTCGCGCCGCCGGACGGCGATCTCCTCGAGTTGGTCGCGAACGCGGCGCTGCGCGCGGATTCCCCGCCGGACCTCCTCGACCTGCAGGGAGAGCTCGAGGGTCCGCAGCTCGCGGGTATGGGCCTGATAGCCTTCCGCCGCCTCCGCCTGGACGGCCAGCTGCGAGGCCTGAGCGTCGAGCTCGCCGAGGATATCGGTGACGCGCAACAGGGTCGTTTCCGCGGCGGCCATCCGGCGCTCCGCATCGTGGCGGCGGCGTTTGTACTTCGCGAGCCCGGCCGCCTCCTCGAGGATCATCCGCCGCTCGTCCGGCGTGGCATCCAGCATCTGCTCGACGTCGCCCTGGCTGATGAGGGCGTACGAGTGCGCGCCCACCCCTGTGCCGAGGAACATCATCTGGATGTCCCGCAGCCGGCACGGGAGCCCGTTGATGAAGTATTGGGTGTCCGCGTTCCGCAGCGCGCGGCGGGCCACGGTCACCTCGGTGAATGCCAGCGGGGTCGGGGGGGCGTCTCCATCGTCGGGTCCCGGAGGCAGGGCGAGGCTGCCGTCCTCGTTGTCGAGGGTCACGGTCACCTCGGCCATGGCGAGCGCCCGCCGGCGGTCGGTGCCGGCGAAGATGATGTCTTCGGTTCGGACGCTCCGGAGGGACCGGAGGCTGCCCTCCCCCAGCGCCCACCGGATCGCGTCAAAGACGTTGCTCTTCCCGCTCCCGTTCGGCCCGACGATGCCGGTGATCTGGGACGAAAACTCGAGCACCGTCCGTTCCGCGAAGGTCTTGAATCCGCTCAACTCCAGCCGTTTCAGGCGCACGTCAGACCGTCGCCTGCGCCGGCGTGGTCCCGGCGGCGATCATCTCGCGGTACACGGCGAGCAGTTGATCGACCACCCGCGCCTGACTGCGGGACGCGGCCAGCGACCTGGCCCGGTCTCCCATCGCCCGCCGCAGCGCGGGCGCGTCCACGAGATCCGCGATCGCCTGGCGCAGCGCCGCCGGGTCGGGGGGGACCAGGCGGCCGGTCTCGCCATCGCGGACCATCTCCGGGATCGCCCCACCCTCGACCGCGACGACCGCGCGTCCCGCCGCCATCGCCTCCAGGACCGCGAGGCCGAGGGTTTCGGTCTGGGACGGGAAGACGAAGAGGTCGCTGGCGCCCAGCGCGTCGACGACGTGCGCGTGGTCCTGCTCGCCGGCAAACACGACGCGCTCGGCGAGGCCGAGCCGCTGGGCCTGCGCCGCGAGCTCCCGGCGCTCAGGCCCGTCGCCGACCAGGAGAAGCCACACGTTCTGCGGGAGGCCCGCGACCGCGTCGAGCAGCAGCGGCACGCCCTTCTCGCGCGCCAGCCGGCCCACAAACAGCAACAGGAGGGCGTCCGCGGGAATGCGAAACCCCGCCCGCACGCCGCCGGGCTCCGACTGGGCGAATTCGGCGAGATCGACGCCCACGCTCGGGACGACGTCGATCTTCGTCCGGACCCCATACTGCCTGAGCAGCTCCACCAGCGACGGGACGGAGACCAGGACCCGATCGCAGCGGTTGCAGTAGGCGGTCGTGTAGGCGATCACGAACGGCCGGGTCAGTTCGCCCACCAGCGGCGCGTAGTGCGCGTACTCGGCGTACAAGGTGTGGTAGGTGAAGACGAGCGGGCGCTTGAGCGTCCGGGCGACCCAGACACCCAGCCCGCCGAGGAGAAACGGCGTGTGGCTGTGCACGAGATCCAGTTCGAACCCCCGAATCGCGCGCAGGTGGGTCGGAGCGTACGGCACCGCGAGGGGGAAATCCGGATGGCCCGGCGGCGCGATCGAGGGGAACCGGAGCACGTCGGGATCGGCGTCTACGTGCCCGGGATAGGCCGGGGCGAAGATATACGTGCGGTGGCCCCGTTCCCGGAGCCCGCGTGCGGCGGCTTCCACCGCATGCACCACCCCGCTGCGGCGAGGGAGGTAGGAGTCCGTAAAGAATCCCACGTTCATGGCGGCGGCTTCATCAACGAAGATGCTCCAGGCATCGGTGCGACGGGTCCTGCGTCCCTTGGCAGGTTCGCGCACCCCGCGGAAAATCCTGCCCCGAAGGGCCCCGCGCGCGCGGATCGAACGACGTGAGCCATGGCGGATGGACGCGCGTGCGCCTCAATTAAATCACCCCGCGGGCTCTGAGGTCGTCGACCTCGGACGGGGCGAGCCCCAGGAGGCCGCCGTAGACCTCGCCGTTGTGCTCTCCCATCCGGGGCCCCGCCCACGCGAGCGCGGCGGGCGTCCGGCTGAACCGGGGAACGATTCCCGGCAGCGAGAGGGGCCCGACCTCAGGGTCGTCGAGTTCGACGGCCATCCCCCGGTCGCGGAAGTGGGGATCCCGACAGATTCCGGCGATGTCGTAGACCGGACCCGCTGGGACGCCGGCGGCGGCCAGGCGCTCCGCGAGCTCCTCGAGGGGAAACCGCCGGGTCCAGCTCGCGACCTCCTCATCGAGCTCGGCCTGCCGGCGCCCGCGCCCCTGATCGTCGGCCAGCCCAGGATCGGCGAGCCAGTCTGTCCTGCCCATGAGCGTGGCCAGCCGGCGAAAGACGTTGTCGTTATTCGCCGGGATCCCGGTCCCGTGGCGCTGGGCGATGATCCCGAGCTTCTGATACTCCGGGAGCAGATCGTCGAGCAGGCTGAACACGGCTTCGGTGAGGGCGACGTCGATCTCCTGGCCGCGGCCGCTCCGGCGGCGTTCCTCGAGGGCGGCCAGCGCCCCGCAGGCGCCGTACAACCCTGCCACGGAGTCCGCGAGGGCAAACCCCACCCGGGTCGGCGGGCGGTCCGGATACCCGGTCAGGAAGCGCACGCCCGCCATCGCTTCCGCGACCCCGCCGAATCCGGCGCGATCCCGGTACGGCCCGGTCTGCCCGTACCCGCTGATGCGCACCATGATGAGGTGTGGGCACGCCTCGGCCACCTGCCCGTAGGCCAGCCCCCAGCGTTCCAGCACGCCGGGCCGGAAGTTCTCCACCACGATGTCGACGAGGTCGTAGAGCCGGCGGCACAGCCGCTGTCCCTCCGCATGATGGAGGTCCAGCGTGATCGCGCGCTTGTTCCGCGCCAGAAGCTTCCATAAAAGCGAGTGGCCCTGGTACTGGCCCCGCCAGCCGCGCACCGGATCGCCCCGGACCGGCTGCTCCACCTTGATCACATCGGCCCCGAGATCGGCGAGCACCCTGGTGCAGGTGGGCCCGGCGATCATGTTGCCGAGGTCGAGCACCCGCACCTCCCGGAGCGGGCCCGACAGCCGGAGGGCCGGGCTCATGTGGCGGGGCTGTCCTCCGCGGCCGCGTGGGGCAGCGGGCCCACGACGCCCGAGGCGCGCATCTCCGCGATCGCCTCGGCGGTGTACCCGGCCTCGCGGAGCACCTCATCCGTGTGCTCGCCGAGGAGCGGCGGCGGGAGCCGGAACTCCCCCGGCGTCCCGGAGAGCTTGATCGGCATCCCGAGCAGTTTGACCCTCCCGTGGACCGGGTGCGGCATCTCGACGAGCATCCGCTGGTGGCGGACCTGAGGATCCTCGAACACCTCGGCCAGGTTGTAGATCGGGCCGCAGGCCACGCCGCGCTCGTTGAGATAGGCCACCCACTCGGCGCGCGTCCGGGCTTGGAACGCTTCGGTGAGGATCGCGTCCAGCTCCGGGCGGTGGGCGACGCGGTCGTTGGTGGTTCGAAACCGCGGATCGCTCGCCAGTTCGGGCCGGCCAAGCGTCTCGCACAGCCGCTCCCACATCCGCTCGTTTCCGGCCGCCAGGTTGAAGGGGCCGTCCTTCGCCTGGTAGACGCCGAACGGCGCGGAGAGCGGATGGTGGTTGCCGGCCACGCCCGGCGGCGCGCCGGTCTCGAAGTACATGCCCGCGCTCCAGGTCAGGAGGGCCACCATCGAATCGAGGATGGCGACCCGGACCTCCTGCCCCTTGCCGGTGCGCTCGCGCGCGAGCAGGGCGAACAGGATGCCGCGGCAGGCCGTCATCGCGCACGTGAGGTCGGCCAGCGCGATGCCGGCCCGGGTCGGCCCGGTGGGTTCCTGACCGGTGATGCTCATGAACCCCGACATGCCCTGACCGACCTGATCGAACCCCGGCCGCTGGCTGTAGGGGCCGGTGTTCCCAAACCCGGTAACGCTGCAATAGACGAGCCGGGGGTTGTCGGCGCGCAGCGTCTCGGACCCGAGGCCGAGGCGGTCTGCCACACCGGGGCGAAAGTTCTCCACGACCACGTCCGCGCGGCGGGCCAGGCGCCGGAT
>VBAO01000355.1 GCA_005883865.1 Candidatus Segetimicrobium genomatis | reverse complement strand
CACCCGCCGCCACCGCCGCGGCCGACCCCCCGCTGCTCCCCCCCGGCACCCTCGCGTCGTCCCATGGATTCCGGGTCACCCCGTAGCCCGAGTTTTCCGTGCTGCTCCCCATGGCGAATTCGTCGCAGTTCGTCTTACCCAGCAGGATCGCCCCGGCCTCCCTCAGGCGCACGACCGCGGTCGCATCGTAGGGGGACCGAAAGCCTTCCAGGATGCGGGAGCCGCACGTCGTGGGCCAGTTCCGGGTGCAGATGACGTCCTTCACGGCGATCGGGATCCCGGCCAGCGCCGGCGCGTCCGCCTTCCGCGCCGGCGCGTCCCACCGCGCGGCCTCGGCGAGCGCCGCGTCCCGATCGAGGAAGAGGTAGGCGTGGAGGCGCGACTCGTGCGATTCGATCCGGTCGAGCACCGCGCGGACGACCTCGGACGGGGAAGTCTCCCCGCGACGGTACATCTCGCGCAGCTCCCAGGCGGGCCGGTCGGGGAGCGGGAGCACCGCGTTACTCCTCGGTGATCACCGGCGGCACGACGAAGTACCCGTCCTCGGCGGCGGGCGCGTTGGCCAGGACGGCCGCCCGGTCGAGGGACGGCCCGGCGACATCCTCACGGAGGACGCCGGCGGTCGAGCGGGCGTGCGCCGTCGGGGCGACCCCGTCGAGGTTCAGCGCGTTGAGCGACTGGAAGTGCTCGAGGATGTGGGCGAGCTGGACCCGGAACTGGCGCCGTTCGTCCTCGGTCAGCTCGAGCCGGGCGAGCCGGGCGACGTGCGCGACGATGCGGTCATCGATCATGGGGAGAACCCTCCGCCGACCTGTCCCCCCGCCTGCCCCCCGCCTGGGGGGCCTGGGGGGCAACGAGTGCTGCCATCGTAACACGGCCCGGCGGGGGGCTCAAGCGCCGCCCCGCCGGGCCTCCGCGCACGAGCGTACTCAGCGCTTGGTGATCGTGTAGAAGTACTGCCCCGGAAAGATCGGGTTGTAATACCAGCCGTGCACCCACGAGCGCATCGTGTAGTACGTCACGGGCTGGACGAGGAACAGATACGGCACGTCGTTGTAGGCGATCATCGAGAGCTGGCGGTACACCGCCTTCCGCTTCGCCGGATCGGCCGTGCTCACCGCCTCGTCGACGAGACGGTCCGCCTCGGGGTTCCGGTAGCTTCCGCGCTGCGGGAAGTAGCCGTTTGCGGCGAGGAAGGGCTGGGCGAAGTCGTGCGGGTCGGGATAATCGGCAAACCAGCCGAGGAAGTACATCGTGCCCTTGTGCGATCGCAAGAGCTGGATGAGGCTGCTCGACTGGACCGGCCGCGAATCAATCTGGAACTTCGGGTTGAGCGCCTGGATCGTATCCTTCACGATCTGGGCGCCGGTCTGGCGGGCGGTGTTCCCCGCAGTGAACGGGATCGTGAACTTGAACCCGGTCTCCCACACCTTGCCCCCCGCGGCCTCTTTGAACTCGGCGATCGCCTTGTCGCGGTTCGTCGTGTACACCGGCACCGTGGAATCGAACCCCAAGAGGCCCTGGACGATCGGGCCGTGCGGGATGACGCCCTTCCCGGCATAGGCCCCGCTCAGGTTGCCCGCGTAGTCGAAGGCGTAGGCGAAGGCGCGGCGGACGTGGATGTCGGCGAAGAAATCGGGCGGGACGCCTGCCCCATCGAGGCGCCCGCTCCCGGCATCGGGGTTCGCTTCCGTGTTGATCTTGTAGTTGAACTGCAGCGTTTGGACCGCGATCTGCGGAAGGTTGTCCTGGATCACGGTCCCGGGTAGCCCGCGCAACTGGGTCTGCTGGTTCGGCGCCGCCACGACCAGGTCCGCGTCCCCCTGCTGGAGCTGCAGCCGCCGGGTGGTGAACTCCGGGACCGAGCGGATCACGACGCGCGCGAGGCCAGCCGGCTCCCGCCAGTAGGCGTCGTGCCGGACCAGGGTGACCTCCTTCGCCTGCTGGTCCCACCGATCGAGCCTGAACGGCCCGGTGCCGTTCATGTGGTTGAACGCGTACCGGTCCGGGGTCTTGGGGTTGTTGTACTTCTGCCACGTGCCGGGCCGGCCGTCCCAGTCGCCGTGCGCGGCCGCCCACGCGCGGGGCATGACCGAGGTCCAGGCGGCGATGATCGTCAGGAACGGCGCGAACGGCTTCTTCAGGCGGAAGACGACGGCGTCGCCCTGGACGCTCACCGCCCGCGCGACGTCGGCGTAGGTGATCTGAATCTTGCCGTTGTCGTCCCGGGTGCTGTCGACCCCGAGCAGGGGGCTCAGGAGGAGCCACGCGGGGCCACCCGCCTGGTCTTGTAAAAGAAAGCGTTGGATCGAGTAACGGACGTCGTCGGGCGTCATCACCGACCCGTCGTGGAACTTCACCCCTTTGCGGATCGGAAACGTGTAGGTGAGGCCGTCCGGGCTGATCAGCCCGTTGGCGAGGCTCGGGACCTCGGTCGCGAGCATCGGCGTGAACTTGTCG
>VBAO01000354.1 GCA_005883865.1 Candidatus Segetimicrobium genomatis | reverse complement strand
TCGAGTTCCAGATGCTGTACGGCATCCGGCGGGACCTCCAGATGCGGCTCCGCCGGGAGGGATACCGGGTCAGGATCTACGTGCCGTTCGGGCGGGAGTGGTATCCGTACTTCATGCGCCGGCTCGCCGAGCGCCCGGCCAACGTGATGTTCGTCCTGGGAAGCCTCGTGCGGGAGCGCGGTGAACGCGGAGCCGGGAGAGGGGCCTGAGGCCCCCGACCGGCAGGCTCCGGCGGGGTGCCCCAGCGGCTCCCGGCAAAGGGAACCCTTCCTTCCTCCGAGAACGTACGAGGCTGCGGGCAGCAAGGCAGCCGGGTCCCTGGACCGGCCCGCCCACGCACCGTGCTCCGTTTCACCCTTCGAAGGGTGGCATGAAAGGAGAGAGAGAGCATGCGAAGAGCGATAGCATTGTTGAGTGCATCCGGTCAGCGCGGCCGGCATGACCACGGTCAAGATCGGCGTCGACCTCCCGATGTCGGGAGGGGAAGCCCCCAACGGGGCGCCGACGAACAACGGCATCCTCCTGGCGATCGAGGATGCCAACAAGGGCGGGGGCCCCTACCAGTTTGAGGAGGTGCTGAAGGACGACGCCGTCAACGGCGTCCACGACCCGGCCCAGGGCGCCAAGAACATCCAGGAGTTGCTCGCCGACTCCGCCGTCGTCGCCATGGTGGCGAGCTTCAACAGCAACGTCGGCAAGGCGACGATCCCGATCACCAACGCGGCCGGCGTCGTCCAGATCAGTCCATCCCAAACGAACCCCGGGCTGACCAAGCCGGAGTTCGGGGCCCTCGACGTGCGCAAGGCGCACCCGGACGCGATCAACTACTTCCGGGTCTGCCCCACCGACGACCTCCAGGGCCCGGTCGCGGCCGACTACGCCTTCAAGGATCTCAAGGTGCGGAAGGTGGCGATCCTCGATGACCAGGAGACCTACGGGAAGGGGATCGCCGACGAGTTCGAAAAGGAGTTCAAGCGGCTCGGGGGCACCGTCGTGAGCCACGACGGCATCCCGAAGGGGACCCAGGACTTCCACGCCATCCTCACGGCCATCAAGGCCAAGGGGCCGGCGCTGCTGTTCTTCGGCGGCGTCACCACGACCGGCGGCGGCCTCATCCGCAAGCAGATGAAGGACGTCGGATTGACCATTCCGTATGAGGGCGGCGACGGCATCGTCGAGGATGAGTTTCTCACGGTCGCCGGGGAAGACGCGAACGGCAGCTACGGCACGGTGGCCGCGGAGAACGCCGAGCGGGTCCCGTCGGCCCAGGGGTTCCTCAAGGGATACAAGGCGAAGTTCAATAGCGATCCGGGCGCCTACAGCGCGAACGGCTACGTCGCGGCGAAGATCATCATCGACGCGGTCAAGGCGGTGGGCCCCGACCGGGCGAAGGTGCGGGCGTGGGTCGCAAAACTGAAGAACTACAAGAGCATCATCGGCACCTTCTCGTTCGACAAGAATGGGGACACGACCAACAAGATCATCAGCGTCTACGGGGTCAAGAACGGCAAGTGGGAGTGGCTCACCCAGCTGAACTATACCCTGTAAATGTCCGCGATCGTTCGTAAGGCGTGAGGGGCGGCCTCGGGCCGCCCCTCACGCCCCCATGCGATGGACTGGACCCTCTTTGCCCTGCAACTGATCAACGGCCTGACCTTGGGGGCCATCTACGCCGTCATTGCGCTCGGCTACACGATGGTGTACGGCATCATCGAGCTGATCAACTTCGCCCACGGGGACGTGTACACCGCCGGGTCGTTCGTGGCGCTCGCCCTGCTCACCCTCCTCGGCGCGACTCGACACATGGCCGCGGCAGGGATCGCGTTTGCGTTGATCGTCACGTTCCTGGCGACGATGCTGATCATGGGGACGACCGGGATCGTGATCGAGCGGTTTGCGTACCGCCCGCTGCGCGGCCGGCAGCGCCTGGCCCCGCTCCTGACCGCGATCGGGGTCTCGTTCAGCCTCGAGAATCTCCTCCAGCTCTGGATGGGACCGTCCCCGGTGCCGTTTCCGCAGGTGATCCCGAACCCCTTCTTCGCCCTCGGCTCCGTGAGCATCGGCCAGATGCAGCTCGTCGTGATCTTCTCGTCGCTCGTCATGATGCTGGCGCTCCACTTCTTTGTCCAGGGGACGAAGCTGGGGAAGGCCATGCGGGCCACCGCCCAGGACTGGATGGCGGCGGCGATCATGGGCATCGATATCAACAAGACGATCGCCCTCACGTTTTTCATCGGGTCCGTGCTGGCCGGCGCCGGCGGGGTGATCACCGGCCTGTACTACGGGAACGTCTGGTTTATCAACGGGTTCCGGGCGGGGCTCATCGCCTTCACGGCGGCCGTGCTGGGGGGGATCGGGAACACCACGGGGGCGGCCCTCGGCGGGTTCGTCATCGGGTTCGTCGAGGTAATGACCGCGCAATACATCGGATTCCAGTGGGCCGAGGTGACGATTTTTTCCGTGCTCATCCTGGTGCTGATCTTCCGGCCCACCGGCCTGCTGGGCCAGCAGCTCCCGGAGCGGACGTAGGTCCCGCTGAGGGCACGGGTGCGCGTCCTCGGGCGGCTTCTCCCGTACCGAACCGCGCTCGGGCTCCTCGTCCTCTTTCTTCTCTACCCGCTCATCGACCACAACGCCGGGCATATCAACTCGGCGGCCGACGCGGCGGTGTTCGTCCTGCTCGCGCTCGGCCTCAACATCGTCGTGGGGTTTGCCGGGCTGCTCGATCTCGGCTACGCGGCGTTCTTCGCGATCGGGTCGTACACGTACGCGCTCGCCGCCTCGCCGTTCTACCATGTCCACCTGCCGTTTTGGCCGATGCTCCTGGTAGCCGCGTTGACCGCGGGGGTCTTCGGCGTCCTCCTGGGAGCGCCGACCCTCCGCCTCCGGG
>VBAO01000353.1 GCA_005883865.1 Candidatus Segetimicrobium genomatis | reverse complement strand
TGGGGAGGAGATCGTCATCTGCCGGCGTGGCAAGGTCGCTGCGCGACTTGTCCCGCCAGCACCGAAGCGGAGGCGGCGGCCGGATCTCACCGCGTTCAGGAACACCATCTGCCTAAAGGGCGAACCGGTGAGCGTCACAGTGGAGAACGCACGGAAGCAGGAGCGTTCTTGATCTACGTCGACACGAGCGTGATTGCGGCGCACTATCTCTCGAGCCGCATACCCAGGCCGCCCAGGATTTCCTGCGCAGGACACCAGAGGCTGTCGTGAGCGATCTATGGATCGGCCGGTCGCCCGGCACCGCCACCGCCACAGAGACTCCCGACCAACCTTAGGTTCACCGTATCCAGTTTACCGCAACCTCCTCGGCCGACTCGACCGGCGTAAATTCGTGTCGGTCGGCTGAAACCAGCGTCCCCTTCCGGATCCGCGCCAATCCCACTGCGAAGGCATCGGCGTAAGACACTCGGTACGAGGCCTTGATCCTTCCCGCCTCCCTCATCAACGCGGGCGAAACGCGATCCTCGACGACCACGGGCAATTGGCCCACGTCACCGAGCATGGTCTCCGCAACACGCGCTCCGCCCTTCCGATAAAACACGTAATAAACTTCCCCAAGGTGGAGACGATGCAATCGTAGGCTCACCCGACTCAGAGTCGCCTTCAGCAGTAACTCTTGCACCTGCTCGCGACCTCGCTCACCATATAGAAAGGCCAGCAGAGCGCTCGAGTCCAAAACGAACACGGGAGCCATCGGTTACCGTTCTTGGGTGATCTCCCGAGCCTTCTCCGCCAGGAACTCCTGCACAGTCCCGAGGCCCCGATACCTACCGGCGATCGATCGCACGGTCGCCCGCATCGATGCGCGCGTGTCCCGCATTCGTTGGACGCGGGCCTTCCTGCTCAATGGAACGAACTGCGCCACACTCGTGCCGCGGACAGTGACCGTCACAACCTCGCCCGAGCGGACGCGCCTCAGCACATCTCCGGTCCGGTTCTTCAATTGCTTGGCCGTCACGGTTCCCATCGCCTTCCTCGTAGAGGTAAAGTAGCTAATAACTACTTCCATCCTAGCACGGCGGGCGCGGCAGGTCAAAGGCCCGTCTCACGTCGCGAGCGGATTACGGGACTGGCGGCGTGGGCGAGCGGGGGTACGAGCCGAGCACCCGGAGGAACGCCGTCTGCTCCCGCAGGTCCTCGAGCGCCTCCCGGATTCGGGGGTCGCTCGCGTGGCCGTCGAAGTCGACGTAGAACGCGTAGTCCCACGGCCGCTTCCGGTCGGGGCGCGATTCGATCTTCACTAAATTGATCTGCCGGGTGGCGAGCGCGCCGAGCGCCTGGTACAGGGTGCCGGGGCGGTTCTCGACCGCGAACACGATCGACGTCTTGCTCTCGGCGGAGCGCGGGGCGGGCTCCATGCCGATGACCAGGAACTTGGTGTAGTTGTTCGGGTTGGTCTCGATCCCCTCGGCGAGGACCCCGAGATCGTAGAGGCGGGCCGCCCTCCGCGCGGCGACGGCGGCGCATCCGCGGAGGCGCTGCTCCTGGATCATCTTCGCGCTCCCCGCCGTGTCGTAGGACGGGACGATGTCGACGCCGAGGCGCCGGAGGTACGCGTCGCACTGGGCCAGCGCCTGCGGGTGCGAATACACCCGCGTGATCGCGTCGAGGGACTGTCCGGGCAGCGCCAGCAGGCAGTGGACCACCCGGTGGTCCAGCTCGGCGGCGATCACGAGGTCGTGGGCCAGCAGCAGGTCGTAGGTCTCGTTGATGCTGCCGGCCTGGGAGTTTTCCACCGGCACGACCCCGCAGTCCGCCCGCTTCGACGCGACCGCCTCGAACGCGTCGGCGAGTTGCACGCACGGGACCACTTCCACCTCGCCGAAGAGGCGCACCACCGCCTCCTCGCTGT
>VBAO01000376.1 GCA_005883865.1 Candidatus Segetimicrobium genomatis | reverse complement strand
CGCGAGGCGGGGGTTGGCGAGGAGCCGGGCTTTGTTCTCCTGGAAGAGCGTGTTGAGGACCGTGATGATCGCGGGCGCGCTCACGCTGACCGCCAGCTGGCCGGTCGGCGATTGCGGCCCCGTGCTGTTGACCGTGAACGTGGTCGCGGTCTGCCACGCCATGCCGAGATTGGTGACGACCTCGGTCGGGACCTCCGCCACGGACGCCTCGATCATCACCTGCGGTGCCGCGGTGTCGACCTCGCCCAACAGGGCATCGACGATCCGCATCTGCGCGGCGGTCGCCGTCAGGACGACGGTGTTGGCGGTCTTGTTCACCTTGGCCGTCTTGACGACGGTGTCGGGCAGGCGCGCGCCCAGGAGGTCCAGGAACACGCCCGCATCGATGTAGTTCGGTGTGATGACACGCGTCGTCGTGAGTTCGGACGGCAGGTCGACCTGGGCGATGAGCGCCGCGATCTTGGCGTGATCCGGCTCCGTCGCGTTGACGAAGATCGCGTTGTTGGCCTCGTCCACCGACACCTGCTCCCGCTTGAGGCCGGCGACGGGGAGGATGGTGGTCACCAGATCTTTCCCGGCGATGTTGACCAGGGGGTACCTCCGGATCACGGGCTGCACCACCCGGTCTTTCCGCCCCACGATGATGGTGCTGCCGACGGTCACGGACCCCAGGTCGTTCGGCTCCAGGATGAACCGGAGGGCCTCCTCGAGGGTCACCCCGGTCAACTGGACGGTGATCCGGCCCCGCACGGTCGCGTCGGTCACGATGTTGGCATGGGCCAGCTTCGCCAGGGCCGCCAGCACGTCGATGATCTCCATGTCCCGCACCTTGAGGGTGATGGACCGGGACGGACCCGAAGCCCCTGGGGTCCCCTGCGCCAGTCCGGCAGGCGCCGGGCTCGGGCCGGCCGCCACCGGGATGCCGATCACGACCGCGCTTCCTTCGGGAGAGGCGCTCAGGCGATACGTGGTGGGCCGGCTCAGCGCGACGATGACGCGGACGACCCCGGGAGTATGCTGGCTGACGCGGACGTCCTCGATCGGTCCCCGGCGGATCGGCGACGGCGCGCCGGACATCCCGAGCTGCGCGCCCTCCACGTCCACGACGATCCACCGGGGATTGAGATCCACGGCGTGGTAGCGGACCGGCCCGGAGGCCGCCACGGTCACCTGCAGCTCCGACGGCGCCACCACCAGGGTCACGCCGGTGATCATCGTCGCAGCGGCCTGGGCAGGGCCTGCCGGCCACCCGGCAAGGGCGAGGATCGCCACCAGCCACAGTCGTACGGCGGTCACGATCCCTCGCTTCCAAAGCGCAATTCGAACGTCACCGCGCCTCTCCGCATCACCACCGTGTCTTCGCGGATTTCGACCACGACGGCGTCGCCGACGTGGTCTCCAACCCCCACGACCTGCGGCCCGGCCTGAGCCTGAATGATCGCGACGCGTTCGCTCCCGCCGCCGATGATCGCTCCCACCGTCATGCCGGCCCCCGGAGGCGGTGCGGCCTGCTCCCCGTTGGGCGGGAACCCCGGCGGCACGGGGAGGTCGATCCCGAACGGCACCGTGGGACCCGGCCCCCCCGGACGGAGCGGTCGCGACGGGGGCGCGGGGCCCAACTGCGGCGCGTAGAACCGCTGCCGTCCAACCAGCGGCGCAAACGGGTTGGGGCGCCCGACGGCTTCCTGGGGCGGCGCCTCCGGGGCGGGGGGCGCCGCCTGCGATGGCGTGGATGGAGCCGGAGGCGGCGGACCGCCGGCGGGCTGCCCGGCGGCAGGCGCCAGGCCGGGGCCGGCCGCGGAGGCGTCCGTGACTCCAGTGGCCGCGGGCTTCTTTCCTGAGGTTCCGTGGGTGGATAGGGCGGTGACGACCACCAGGGCGCCCAGCAGGACCTGTAGCCTCGTGTTGGACCAGGGACCCTTCACGGGTTGTCTCCATTCTCCGGCCTGACGTACGCGGTTACTGTGACGCCGAGGGTCAGGGCGGGATCCTCTGGATCGTCCCCCCGCTTTGCGGAGGCCGGCGTCACCCGCAGGTCCGAGATCGCGAGAAAGCGGGGAAAGTCCTCGAGCCCGCGAACGAATTGCATGACGGCCGAAAAGCTCCCCCTGATCTCAAACTCAATCGGAAACCGGTCATACGGCGCGGGTTTGGGCGCCCCTGGTTTGGATGCTCCACTCACGGCCGGACGGCCTCCCGGCCGGGCCGGGGCGGCCGCGGGCACGGTCGCCGCCTGCAGCGGGCCCGGTTTGAGCGAGGTCACCGTCACTCCTGTCCGGCTGCTCAATGCATCGAGTTGGAGCAGCAGCCGCGGGATCTCACGGGCGGACGGGAGTTTCGTCCCGAGGACGCTCATGGCGTGCTGAAGGTCGGCAATTTGGCCTTCGATCTCTTTCTTCTGCCCCACCTCGGCCTGAAGGCGCGCGATGTCGGTTCGCTGGGCCGCCAGCAGGGTCGCCACGGTCGCCCCCTCGTGCGCCTTGGGCGAGTAGACGACGAAATAAAACGCCGCCCCGATGGCGAGGAGGGCCCCGACCCACAGGCGAGTCTCCTCCAGGATACGGAGCGGTCTCATGGGAAGGCCTCCGTCCGGGACGGCGCCGCCTGGCGCGAGGTCACAGACGGGAGCCCGACGAGATCGCCGGTGATCCGGAACTTCAAGACGTCGCTGTCGGCAACGGTCTCCCGCTGGGACGTCGCCAGGTCGATATTGCGGATGCTCCCCGACTCTCCCAACGCGACCATGAAGCGCGCAACCGACGGATAGGAGAACGTGTAGCCTTCCAACGTCACGTCACGCCGGCATCTGGGTGGCCAGCAACTGCTGCAGCAGGCTCCGCCGCGTCCGCACCCGCTCGGCCGTTCGCTTGAGCTCCTGAACCTGCTGCGCGATGGGTCGAAGCTGGGCGGCTTCCTGGGTGGCCTTGGCGAGGTCCCGGCGGAGGTGGGTGACGTGCGCGATGAGGACGGCGCCCCAGACGGTGAGGGCGACGAGCGCGACCGCGATCACGGCGGCGCGGACGGCGAGCCGGCGAACGTCGGTCGGGCGGCCCAGTCCGGGCGAAGCGAGGAGGTTGATCGTGAACATCAGTCCTGCGCGCCTCTCAGGGCCAGCCCGACGGCCACGGCCATCATGGGAGCGACGTCCGCGACGAACTCGGGAGCCAACCCCGCCGTTTCGCAGGCGCCGAACGGGTTCCCGAGCTCCACCGGGACGCCCAGTTCCCCGCTGAGGAACGGCGCGAGATGCCTGAGCTTCGCGGTGCCGCCCGTGAGGACGACCTTGGAGATCGGCTGGTCCCCCAACCGGGCCTGATAGAAGTCCAGCGAGCGCCTGAGCTCGGTGGCCATCGTGGAGATGAATTCCCCCTCCACCAATGCCTGCGCCCGCTGCTCCTTCAGCGTCCGTGCGGCGTCCAGGTCGAGGCCCAGCGCCTCGGCGACGGCTTTGGTCAGCGTATTGCCGCCGATCGGAATGTTGCGGGCGAGGCGCAGGCGTTCCTCGACCGCGATGAGGATGTCGGAGCTTTCCGCGCCGATGTCCACATAGACCGTGGCGGTGTCGCCGTTCCCGTCGCGCGGGGCCACGGCGCGGACCATCGAGAACGGGGTCACCTCCATCACCGCGGAGGTCAGGCCCGCGGCGGCCAGCGGCGCCATGTGCCGGTCGACCAGCTCCTTCGCGGCCACCACGAGGAGAATCTCGAGTTGCCCTCCGCCATCCTTGGGCTTGCGGCCCAGGACCCGATAGTTGTGTTTGACGTCGCGGACGCCGGCGGGGAGATACCGGTCCACCTCGAAGGCCACGGCCCGTTCGAGTTCTCCTTCGGGCATGTCGGGCATCGTGAGCAGCCGGATGATGGCCGACTGCCCTCCCAGGGCCGTCACGACGCGTTTCGATCGGATGCCGGAATCGTCGAGCAAGGTGCGGATCACCGGACCGAGCGCCTCAGGGTTGGTCGCGACCCCCTTGGACACCGCCCCCGGCGGGGTCTGGGTGATCCCGATGCGCGTGACGGCGAAACCCCCGTTCGAGCGCACGACTTCCGCGGCCTTGAGCGTGTGACTCCCGAAATCGACGCCGACGGAGGAGCGGGGACTGAACGTGCCAATCCCTGCCCTCCTCCCTCGAAGCGCCAAGCGGACTCTCCGGCCTATCGAACTCGCGTTCACGGGTTCGGCCTCGACGTGGTACGGATACTTCGCAACCCCTCGATGACCTTGGGGCCTTCGAAGAAGGGCTGCGCTTCTCCTTCCGCTTCGAGGTCCATTCGGCTCTCACTACCGTGAATCATTACGGGGGCGTCATTTGATTGAAGGATCCCCGTTCATTCGAACGGGGACCGAACACAGGTTCGGCATGCTTCACGTGTCGAGGCCGTGCGTTGACGGTGCCGGTCGACGGTTCTTAGAATAACGAAAGGGTGCTAGGACGATGTCATCGACCACCATCAGGTCCGTGAGAGCACGACCCGAGGAACTGGGACTGACCATCCTCGAAAGCGTGATCGTGCTTTCGCTTCTGATGATCGTTCTCCTCGGAGTGACCGGGCTCCACCTGCTGGCGATCTCCGCGGGGAACGCGGCAGAGGCATCGACCATCGCCAGCAATCTGGCCCGGGCGCGCCTCGAGGAGTTATTGGCCCTGCCCCCGTCTCAGATCATCCAGCAAAGCAACACAGAGACGGCGGAACAGGTCCCTCCCGGCCAGGGCCGAACCTACACGGTCCGGACCGGCGTGGAAGCGCCGGACCGCACCCGTCTCGATATCACGGTCACCGTCACGTGGAGCCAGGCGTACACCTCAAGCTGCGCATCGGGGGAGGGTGCCCCCTGCGCGGGGAGCACGGCGACCTACACGCGAACGCTCGAGACCCGGGTGTATACGCCCGACTATATCCCCGGCAATTCATGAGACGCCGTTCCGCCGAAGACGGCTACAGCCTCATCGAACTTACCGTGGG
>VBAO01000375.1:293-5901 GCA_005883865.1 Candidatus Segetimicrobium genomatis | reverse complement strand
CCAGCTCAACTACACCGGCACGAACGGCTACTACCTCGACACGTCCGGCATCTCGAATGCGTTCAGCAACTTCAACACCCTGAGATCCTGGAAAGACCAGTAGACGGTGCAGGCGGCGCGCTGCCCGCTCAGGGCGGCGCGCCGCGGCGGAACGCGACCTCTCCCCGCACCAGCGTCAGGATCACGCTCCCATCCCGATCCAAGACCAACAGATCGGCGTCGGCGCCCGGCGCGATCCGTCCCTTGTGGGCGAGCCCCAGCAGCCGGGCGGGGGTGAGGCTCGCGGCCTGCACCGCCTCCCGCAGCGTCACCGACGCGGCGCGCGCGAAGTTGTAGACCCCCCGGACCATCGCGAGCACGCTGCCGGCCAGCGTGCCGTCCGCGAGACGCGGAACGCCGTCCCGGACTTCGACCGTCTGGCTGCCCAGGGAGAAGTTCCCCCGCCCCATGCCCGCCGCCGAGATCGCGTCCGTCACGAGC
This sequence comes from Candidatus Segetimicrobium genomatis, assembly GCA_005883865.1. Classification (GTDB taxonomy): domain Bacteria; phylum Sysuimicrobiota; class Sysuimicrobiia; order Sysuimicrobiales; family Segetimicrobiaceae; genus Segetimicrobium. Next base: position 5,421 of record VBAO01000375.1, on the reverse strand, counting down.
GCGACCCGGCCCGGCCCGGCCACGCGGGCGATCACCGCGAGTGTTGCCGGGTGCAGGTGGATCAGGTCCGCGATGACCCCCACGGTCAGCGCCGGAAGGAGCAGCGCGGCGCCCGCGGCGCCCGGCTCGCGGTGATGGAACCCCCGCATCGCGTTGAACACATGGGTGACCATGCGGGCCCCCCAGGCGGCGGCCGCGGCGATTTCCTCGTACCCGGCATCGGTGTGGCCAATCGCGACCGTGACCCGCTCCGCGACGAGCCACCGGACGACCGCCTCGGCGCCCTCGAGCTCGGGGGCCAGCGTGACCATCCGCAAGAGCCCCTTCGCCCGCCGGTGCGTCTCGATGGTCTCGGGGATCGACAGATGGCGAAGATCCTGGGCGCGGTGCGCTCCCCGGCGCAGGGGATTGAGGTAGGGACCTTCGAGGTGCACCCCGAGGATGTGGGGGAACGGACCCCGCCGCGCGGCGGCCGCGCCCGCCACCTCGATCGCTCGGCGCATCTCCTCGAGCGGGGCGCTTGGGAGGGTCGGCAGAAACGCGGTCACCCCGGTGGCGGCGAGGTAGCGGCCCAGGACGTCGTACGCCTCCGGCCCGCACCGCAAAAGATCCACCCCGGCGCCCCCGTTCACCTGAAGGTCGATCAGGCCCGGAGCCAGCGTGCCGGCGGGGAAGGCGAGGTGGCCGTCCGGCGCCGCAGACGGCGGAGCCCCGGAGGCGACCTGGGTGATCCGGCCTTCCTCGATCACGACGTGGCCGGGGCTGAGATCCCGGTCGGCGGCGACCAGCGTGCCGGCGGATACGATCACGGAGGCGTGCTTTCGGCCCACGACAACCACTTCCTGCGGCGATCGAGGGCGGGGATCGGGCGCCGGGTTCCGGGAGGCCCGCGGTTCAGGTCCGGAGAATAGTGGGGGGTGACGATCCGGCCGATGCGCGAGGCCGACGTGGCCGGCTGCGCCGCCATCGTGCGGGGCGCGTTCGAGGACGTGCGCGCGGGAGCCTGCCTCGGCCTGGTGGCGGAAGACGCCGGGAGGGTCGTCGGCTTCGTCGTCTACACGCCCGCCGGCACCTTCGTCCACAGCGGATACGTGCGGTCGGTGGCGGTCGCCCCGGACGCGCAGCACCAGGGGATTGGCGGCCGGTTGATGGACGCCGCGGAGGCGGCGATCCTCGAGCGCGGGCCGAACGTCTTCCTGCTCGTGTCCAACTGGAACACCGGCGCTCAACGGTTCTACGAGCGGCGCGGCTACCGGCGGATCGGAGAGGTGCCCGACTACGTGCGGCGTGGGATCACCGAGGTCCTGTACCGGAAGACCCTCGGCCCCATCCAGCGCGATGCGTGATCACGTGACACGGAGGTGTCCGATGCAACCGAAGCGGAGTGTGGTGCTCGCGGCGGCGTGGCTCCTGGTCGCCGGGCTCGCCGCCGGGTGGGTCCCGGCGGGGACGCGGGCGGCCCCCGGGAAGGTGACCCTGACGCTCGGCGTCGACCAGGAGGTCGTGGGCCTCGATCCCAACAAGGTGACCGCGTTCTCGTCGTTCCGGCGCGTGGACCTCCTCTACAACAAGCTGGTCACGTATGATCCCGACCTGCGCGTGGTCGGCGACCTCGCCGAGTCCTGGGACACCCCGGACGCCCGGACCTACATCTTCCACCTTCGCAAAGGCGTGCGGTTCCACGATGGGCGGGAGATGACGGCGGAGGACGTCGTCTTCACGATCGAGCGCATCCTCGACCCCAAGACCGCCTCGCCCGGCCGCTCCTACATCGACGCCGTGGACGGCGTGATGGCGCTGGACCCGTCCACGGTCCGCCTCCACCTCAAGTACCCGCTGGCATCGATCCTCTCGGGGCTCGCCAGCGGCAACGCCTCGATCGTCGAGAAGACGGCGGTCCTCAACACCCCCTCCGGCGACCTCCAGAAGACCGAGGCCGGCACCGGCCCGTTCATGCTGGCCGAATGGGTGCCCGACAACTTCATGCGTCTCGTCCGGAACCCGACCTACTTCAAGCGCGGGCTCCCCCGGGTGGACGAGGTGGTGTTCCGCGTGATCCCCGAACAGGCGTCGCTCCTCGCCGGGGTGAGGACGCGGAGCCTCGACATGGCGACGATCTCGGACGGCAGCGTCGCCCGGCAGGCCCAGGCCGACAAGACGCTGGCGGTACTTCAGGCCCCCAGCCGGGTTCGGGACGCGATCGCCTTCGCCATCGACCGCGAGGCGATCGTCAGAGCGGCGGAGTTCGGGCTCGGAGAGGTGAGCGGTCCGGTGCCGGCCCCCGCCAAGGTGTGGGCGCTCCAGGTGCGCGACTTCCCCGAGTACCACCCGAACCCCGCCCGGGCCCGGCAGCTGCTCCAGGACGCCGGGGCGGCCGGCGCGTCGTTCAAGATCGTCGCCTCCCCGACCTACGAGGGCGGCCTGGCGGTGGCCCAGGTCGTCCAGAGCCAGCTGCGCGCAGTCGGGCTCGCCCCGGCGATCGAGGACATCGAGTGGGGCGCCTACATCAACCGCTGGGTCAAGCGCGACTTCGACACGATGGTGGAGCTGCGGGGCGGCGACCCCGACCCCGACCGGTTCCTGTACCGGACGTTCTACAGCACGGGCGCGGTGAACAACTTCCTGTTCAAGGACCCCGCGGTGGACCGGCTGCTGGACCGCGGCCGGGTGCACGTCGCGGTCGCCGAGCGCAAGCCGATCTACAACGAGCTGCAGCGTGCCCTCGTCGAGAAGGCGCCCGCGGTCTTCCTGTACACGCCGTACGAGACCCAGGTGCTGCAGCCCTACGTCAAGGGGTTCCGCCTCATCCCCACCGGAGCGCTCACCGCCCTGGAGGGGACCGCGATCGAACGATGACCGCGGCCGGGCCGGCCGCCGCAGCCCCGGCCCGGCCGGACGCGTGACCGCGTTCATCGCCGGCCGCCTGCTCGCCCTCCTCCCCGTCCTCTGGGGGGTCTCGATCCTGGTGTTTCTCCTGATCCACCTCATCCCCGGGGACGCGCTCCAGCTGTTCCTCGGCACGCAGGTGGCGATGACCCCGGCGCAGATGGAAGAACTGCGGCGTCTTTTCGGGATCAATAAGGCGCTGCCGTGGCAGTACGCCGACTGGGTGGGACGCCTCTTTCACGGCGACTTCGGGGTGTCACTCCGGACCAGCCGCCCGGTGCTGCCGGATATCCTGGCGCGGCTGCCGGTGAGCGCCGAACTCGCGGCGCTCGCGCTCCTCATCGCGCTCGGGATCGCGCTGCCGGTGGGGATCCTCTCCGCGCTCCGGCGGGGGACGGCGGCCGACGCCGCGATCCGGCTCGGAGGCCTGGTGGGCCTCAGCGTCCCCAACTTCTGGCTGGCGACGCTGCTGCTGCTCCTGCTCCCAGGCCGCCTCCTGCCGATCGCCTCGATCGGGATGTACGTCAGGTTCTTCGCCAACCCCGTCGGCAATCTGGCGGTGATGCTGCTCCCGGCCGTCTCGCTCGGCGTGGTGCTCGCCGCCGTCATCATGCGCTATGTCCGCTCGGCGCTGCTCGAGGTGCTCGCCAATGAGTACGTCCGGACCGCGCGCGCGAAAGGGCTGCGCGAGCATCGGGTCATCAACCGGCACGCGCTCCGGAACGCGCTGATCCCGGTGATCACCGTCGTCGGGTTCCAGGCCGGGTACCTGCTCGGCGGCACGGTGGTGATCGAAGAGGTCTTCGCGCTCCCGGGGATGGGACGGCTCGCCCTCACGGCGATCAGCCAGCGGGACTACCCGGTGGTCCAAGGAGTGGTGCTCGTCATCGCGCTGCTGTTCGTCCTGACCAACGTCGTCGTGGACCTCCTCTACGCCTACGTCGATCCCCGGGTCCGGTTCGGGTGACCCGGTCCGCGACCGCGCGCCGGACCTCGACGCCGGCCCGGCTCCTTCGGGCCCCAGTCGCGGCGGCGGGAGCGGTGATCATCGGCGTCTACCTGCTGGCGGCCGCATCCGCCCCGGTGCTCTCCCCTCACGATCCCCTCGCCATGGCCTCGCGGTCCCTGCTGGTGCCCCCGGGCGGCCCCTTCCCTCTGGGAACCGATCAGTTCGGCCGGGACCTGCTGAGCCGGCTGCTGTACGGGGCCCGGGTCTCGCTCGCCGTCTCGTTCGCGTCGGTGGTGCTCGCCCTCGCGGGGGGAGGAGCGGCCGGGATCGCAAGCGGATACTATGGCGGGCCGGTCGACGGGCTCCTGATGCGCGTGATGGACGTCATCTTCGCATTCCCCGCCGTGCTGCTCGCGATCGCCATCATGGCGGTGGCGGGGACCGCGGTCTGGACCGTGATCGTGGCGATCGGGGTGGTGTACACTCCGCAGTTCGCCCGGGTGAGCCGGGCGGGCGTGCTCGCGACCCGGGGCCTGGAGTATGTCGAGGCGGCGGCGGCGATGGGCGCGGGGGCGCGCCGGATCCTCCTGCGCCACATCCTCCCGAACATCTCGGCGCCCCTGATCGTCCAGACCTCGCTCAGTCTGTCGCTGGCCATCCTGACCGAATCGGCCCTGAGCTTCCTCGGACTGGGGACGCAGCCGCCCACGCCCTCGTGGGGGAACATGCTGGCGGAGTCCCGCCGGTTCATGGCGCTGGCTCCCTGGACCGCCGTCTTTCCCGGCGCGACGATCGCGACGGTCGTGCTGGGCTTCAACCTCCTCGGGGATGGGTTGCGCGACCTCCTCGATCCGCGCCTGGGAGCATGACGGCGGCACCGCGGTCCTGTGCGCGGCACGGGAAGGAAGGGACCACGAAGGAGGTGGGCGATGCCCGGGCGTGAGCCCCCGACCGAGGCGATCAACGAGCGCACCCGGGATTTCGATCTCCTTCCGCTCCTCGACCAGGCCCGGTTGATGAACGAGGAAGACCGCGGCGTGGCGGCCGCGGTGGGCGCGGTCCTGCCGCGGATCGCGGACGCCGTGACCCGGATCGCCGATGCGCTCCGCCGGGGAGGCCGGCTGGTGTACGTCGGGGCCGGCACCAGCGGCCGGCTCGCCGCGCTCGACGCGGCGGAGTGCCCGCCGACGTTCGGGACCGATCCGGATCAGGTGCAGGCCGTCCTCGCGGGCGCCCCGCGCGCGCTCACCGAGGCGGTCGAGGGCGCCGAGGACGACGAGCGGGCCGGCGAGC
>VBAO01000375.1:0-285 GCA_005883865.1 Candidatus Segetimicrobium genomatis | reverse complement strand
GCCCGAGGGACGTGGTCGTGGCGATCGCCGCGGGCGGCGCCACGCCGTACGTGCTGGCGGCCGCGCGCCGCGCGCGGGGGCGGGGGGCGACCACCATCGCCGTAACGTGCGTCGCGGATTCCCCCCTCGCCTCCGCGTGCGACCTGGAGATCGCGCCCGTGGTCGGGCCCGAGGTCATCGCCGGCAGCACGCGGCTCAAGGCCGGGACCGCGCAGAAGCTCGTGCTCAACATGCTGAGCACCCTCGCGATGGTGCGGCTCGGCAAGGTGTACGGGAACCTGATGG
>VBAO01000374.1 GCA_005883865.1 Candidatus Segetimicrobium genomatis | reverse complement strand
ACAGCCCCCGGCGGCTCGAGGCGGGCATGGTCCTCTCGATCGAAACGGAATACCGAGACCCCGACGTGGGGCACGTGAAGGTTGAAGATACCGTCGTGGTGACGGCGACCGCGTGCGAGGGGCTGGGGGACGTAGAAAGCGACTGGTCCACCGCGTCCGGCGTCTGAACACCACCCGCCGTTCCCGGCGCGGCCGTCATTTCGCGGTCAGGCCCCCGTCGAGGACCAGCGCGTGCCCGTTCATATAGTCCGAGTCCCGGGAGGCGAGGAACACCGTGGCGCGGGCCACATCATCGGACGACCCCCGGAATCCAAGCGGGATCAGTTCCCGGATATACTCCTCCGAGGCCGTCCCGAGGCCTCCCGTCATGCTGGGCGCGATCTCGCCCAGGACCTCCACGGACGTTTTGCGGAGTTGCGTGGAAACGGGACCGGGGCACAAGGCGTTGACCCGGATCCCGCTGGGGCCGTACTCGCACGCCAGTTGCCGGGTGAGACCCACCACCCCGTGCTTGGCGGCCGTATAGGCGGTGCCCCCGGCCTTGGCCTGCAGCCCGGCCACCGAGGCGATGTTGATGATCTTCCCATAGCGGGCCCGGACCATCTCCGGGAGGACGCGCCTGCAGCCGAAGAACACCCCCTTCAAGTTGATGGCGATCACGCGGTCGAACAGCTCGTCGGAGGTGTCGAGGCAGGTCGCGTAGCCGTCGAGCACGCCCGCGTTGTTGACAAGGATATGGAGCGCGCCGAACTCGCGGAGGGCGAACCCGACCAGGCGGTCGATGTCGGCCCACCGGCTGACATCGGTGCGGACGAATCGCGCGCGGCCACCCGCGCGGGTGATGCCTTCGGCCGCGGCGGCCCCCCGTTCGTCCGAGTACTCGCCGATCACGACGGCGCAGCCCTCGCCCGCAAGCGCGGTCGCGATCGCGAGGCCATTGCCTGATCCCGCCCCGGTGACGATCGCCACTGATTTGTCGAGCCTGCCCATGCCCCTTACCTCCTCGCCGCCGAGCCCTCCCCGGTCGAACCGGCAGGTGAACCCGTTTCACGGAAGGGAATCGTATACGGGAATATACGCGGGGGGGACCATCGTCTCATGCCCCTGAAACTTGGGGCCGCCACCTACACCTATCTCTGGCAGGCGTCGCTCGAAGACGCCATTCGTCGATTGCGGGAAGCATCTGCGGCGGCTCTGCGAGAGCCTGGACGTCGAGTTGGTGGCCCTCAACCCCACGTTCCTCGACCTGAACCTGGCGTCCACCAACCCGGGCATCCGCGCGGAGACGGTGAAGCAACTCGAGGAAACGATCGACCTCGCGGCCGATGTGGGAGCCAGGCTGATCGTGGTCGCCTGCGGGCAGCGCCACCCGCTGATGTCCCCGGGGCCGCGTGAGCTCTGGCGCATCGTCGCGGACGGGCTCGAGCGGTGTCTCGAGCGCTGCGACCGCCGGGGCGTCTCCTTGGGGCTGGAAAACGCCTGGACCGTCATCGACCGCGCCCAGCAGCTGGTGCAGCTGGTTCGGGAGCACGCCCATCCGCGTCTCCAGATTGCGTACGACGTCGCGAACGCCGCGATGGTCCAGTCCCCCTCCGATGGACTCCGGCTCGTTGCCGGCCGGCTCCTCCATGTCCACCTCTCGGCTACCAACCGCAGAGTCTGGGCCCACGACCCCATCGGGCACGGCGTGATCGACTTCGCGGAAATCGCGGCGATCCTCCGGGATATCGGCTACGAAGGCGTGTCCATCCTCGAGGTGACCCACCCCCAGGATTCCGATGCGGCGCTTCGTGAGAGCGCGGAGGCGCTCGAGGCGCTCGGGTGGGCGCGCTGACCGCGCCGCCGGCGACCGCGGTCCGGCTGACGTCGCGGGGCGGAGGGGGCGCCGGACGCCGCCGTCGAAGGAAAATCCAAGCGCGCGGTCCGAGGGCCCGCTGCGGGCCGGTGTCATGCGGAGGGGACCGGCGCCGTTTCAGGCCCTGGGCGTGGGGTCCCCGCCGCCGGGAGGTGGACGATGGTCACGGTGCTCTCCAAGACGGGCGCGCAGGTCATCGTGGACCGGCTCCTCTGCGAGGGCGTCTCCTTCGCCTTCGGCCTGTGTGGACACGGAAACATCGGCCTCCTGGACGCGCTGTACGACGTGCAGGGAGAGATCCGCACCATCTCCGTCCACCACGAGCAGGCGGCCGGCCACATGGCGGATGCGTACTGGCGCGTGACCCACCGGCCCGCCGTGACCTTCACCTCCTGCGGGCCCGGATCGACGAATATCCCCGTGGCCATCGCCTCGGCCATGATGGATTCCTCGGCGCTCCTCGCGATCACCGCCAACGTCCCGAGCGTCCAGTTCAACCGGGGGGCGTTCCAGGAGACGTACCGGCATTACCAGGCCGACTTCCCGTCCGTGCTCCGCCCGTACGTGAAGCGGAGCTTCCAGCCGACCCGTCCCGACCAGTTGCCGTTGGTGATGCGGCAGGCGTTTCAAGTGATGCTGGGGGGCCGGCCCGGCCCGGTGCAGGTGGATGTCCCGCTCGACCTGTTCGTAGAGACGGTGGAGGTCGGGGGCGAGCGCCCGCAGGCGGTGGGCGACAGCGTCCGCATCCGGAGCGCCGCGGAAGCGGGTCAACTGCGGGCGGCGCTCACCATGCTCATCGGCGCGACCCGCCCCGTCATCCTCGCCGGGGGCGGGACGGTCCTCTCCGAAGCGGAGGCGGACGTGCAGGCGCTGGCCGAACGCCTGGGCATCCCGGTCGTGAGCACGCCGCTCGCGTCGGGCGCGCTCTCGGTCGATCATCCGCTGTATTTCGGCAACGTGGGACGGAACGGAACGTACGCGGCCAACGAGGCGACCCGGAACGCCGATGTGATCCTGGCGCTCGGGGTGCGGTTCGACGACCGGATGTCGAGCAGCTGGATTCCCGGCTACACGTTCGAGATCCCGCCGACGAAGCTCATCCAGGTGGACATCGACCCCGCTGAGATCGGCCGCAACTATCCGGTCGCGGTCGGCGTCCTCGGGGACGCACGCACCGTCGTCCGCCAGCTCATGACGGAGCTCGAGCCGCGCCAGAGACCGGGGGCCGGCTTTGCCCAATGGGTGAAGCGCCTGGACGCGGCCCGGCAGGCGTGGGAGAAGGATCGCGCCCCGCTCGGCACGGCGCAGGGGCTGCCGCTCCACCCGGAGCGCGTGGTCGCGACGCTGTCGCGGGCCCTGCCGGAGAACGCCATCGTGCTGTCGGACGTCGGCGTCCACCACAACTGGCTGGTGCAGCGCCTCCGGGTGCGGGGGCCCCGGTCGTTCCTGCAGTCGTGGGGCTTTGGATCGATGTGCTTCGCCGTGTGCGGCGTGCTGGGAGCGAAGCTCGCGGCCCCGGACCGCCCCGCGGTCGCCGTGTGCGGCGATGGGGGCTTCTTGATGGCCGCGCACAGCGTGGCCACCGCCGTCGAGTACGACATCCCCGCCGTCTGGGTCGTCTGGAACAACCGCGGGTACGCCTCCATCTATGATCTCCAGGTCGGGGGGTTTGGCCCCCGCGAGCTGGCCACGCGCTTCAGGAACCACCGCACCGGAGAGCTGGTGAGCACGGACTTTGCCGCCCTGGCCCAGGCGATGGGGGCGGACGGATACCGGGTCACGAAGCCCGGCGACTTCGATGACGCCCTGGCCGCGGCGCTGGCCGCGCACCGTCCCTCGGTCATCGACGTCCCGGTCCGCTCCGACGAGCGTCCCGTCCCCACCGGCGGGTGGGTGCTGCCGCCGCTCAAGCCGTTTCCTCCGAAGTACCCGCCGCCGGAGGGGTGAGGCCTCGGCTCGCGACACCACGGCAGCATGCACGGTTTCTTCGTCGCCTTCGGGTTCGGCCTGGTCACCGCGGCGATCCTCGCGTTTTCCGCCGTCGCGTTCTCGCTGCAGTACGGCGTGAGCAACCATCCGAACTTTGCCCACGGGGAGTTGCTGACGATCGGGGCCTACGCCGCCTACGTGTCGCAGACCCTCACGACGAACCTGGTCGTCGGTGGCGCGGCGGCGGCCGTCACGGGGGGCCTCGTCGCCTGGGGCATGAACCGCGGGATCGTGGAACCCTTCGTGCGGGCCCGCGCCCGGAGCCTGCCGGCACCAACGTCGTGTACGTGCTGCCGCAGACCGCCCCCCATCGGGTGGGACCGTTTCTGTGGACGAGCCGGGATGAGCTGATCATGGGAGCGGCCGCGGTCACGATGGTGCTCCTTCACCTCTTGCTCCGGTACACGAAATTCGGCAAGGCGTTGCGGGCGGTGGCGGACAGCCGTGAACTCGCGCGCGTGAGCGGCATCGACGCGTCCCGGGTCATCCAGCTCACGTGGGGGCTGGCGGGTCTCGTCGCGGGCCTCGGCGGGTTCGTGCTGGCCGGACGGGTCGGCAGCTTCGCGCCGTCGCTCGGGTTCAACTTCCTCCTCGTGACCTTCGCCGCCGCGATCGTCGGCGGCATCGGCAAGCCGTACGGCGCGATGGCCGGGGCGCTCCTCGTCGGCGTCGCCATGGAGACCAGCGCGTTCTACGTGGCCGCGGACTATAAGCTCCCGATCGCGTTCGCGCTGCTCATCGCGACGCTCCTGGTCCGGCCGGAGGGGTTGTTCACCACGAAGCCGCGCGTGGGGGGCGGCGCGGCGTGACCAACTACCTCGTCTCGATCGCCACCCAGGGCGTGATCTTCGCCATCTTCGTCTTGGGGTTGAACGTGCGCTGGGGGTGGGAGGGAGATCTCGACATCGCCTACTACGGGTTCATCGCCATCGGGGCGTACATCGACGCCGTCATCACCCTCCCGCCCGCCAGCCAGCGGCCCCCGACCGAGTACATCCTGGGGCTCCAGTGGCCGTTCGTGGTGGGCGCGCTCGCCGCCGTGCTCGCCGGTGCGGTGCTCTCCCTGCTCG
>VBAO01000373.1 GCA_005883865.1 Candidatus Segetimicrobium genomatis | reverse complement strand
TAAACAACTACTCGATTGACCTGTGGAAGCAACAGATCGCCCTGATTGCCGAGAAGCATGGCCTGGTAAGTTTCATCGTCCACCCTGACTACGTGATCGAGAAACGAGCGAGGGCATCGTACGGGGCGTTGTTGACCTATCTCGTCCAGTTGCGCGCAGAGGGCAAGCTGTGGATCGCTCTCCCAGGCGAAGTCAATCGGTGGTGGCGAGAGAGAAATCAGATGACGGTCGTGCGGGACGAACGTGGATGGCGCATCGAGGGGAAGGGTAAGGAGCGCGCCCGTCTGGCGTTTGCGACCCTTGTTGGCAACAAGCTCACCTTTACCATCGAGGAGCAGAGGTGACTGAAAGACTCAAAGTCTGTCTTGCGCCGAGGAGCTGTGAGACACGTCTGCTTCACGCTGCTTATTGGCTTGGCGCTTTGGCTGGAGACGACCTCGGCGGAAGTCGCCGACTGCGGGTCCGCTCGCGACGTTCCACTTCGTTGGCGCTGAGAGTCCGGACGGCCTGGATGAGTCGAATGGAGAAGCAGTTCTCCGCACGGACGGCTGACGATCTTTGATCGCGGCCGGCGATATATTTAATCGTCACGCCGGTTAGAGCTCTTTCTTCGATGACAACATGTCACGTGACCATCGTTGGCGCGGGTCCCTATGGGCTCTCTGCGGCCGCACACCTGCGGGCGAACAAGGGCTTGGAGGTTCGCGTGTTCGGCGAACCCATGGGCTTCTGGGCGCGCTACATGCCGGTCGGCATGCTTCTCCGCTCCAACTGGACAGCGACGCGCATCGCCGATCCAAGCCATTCCCTGACGCTGGAAGCATATCAGGCGGCGAGCGGTAACCACCTTGCTGCTCCGGTGCCACTCGACCGCTTCATCCAATATGGCCTCTGGTATCAACGCCAGGTGGCACCCGATCTCGATCAACGGAAGATTGCCTGCCTTGAATCCGATCCGGTGGGTTTTCGAATCACGCTCACGGATGGCTCAGTGATGTTGTCGCGTCGCGTTGTTGTTGCTGCCGGCATCGGTCCCTTCGCCTGGCGGCCACCGGAGTTTGAGGGCCTCGCGCCGTCGCTCGCCTCGCACTCGTCTGAACACCACGACCTGAGTCGGTTTGCCGGCAGGCGACTAGTCGTGATCGGTGCGGGCCAGAGCGCGCTCGAGTCGGCCGCATTGTTGCACGAAGGCGGGGCCGAGGTTGAAATCATCGCGCGGTCACGTCGGATCCAGTGGCTTCAAGGATGGACCTCAAAGAGGCTTCATCATCGCTTGGGCTCGTTGACCTCACGGCTCCTCTACGCGCCCACCGATGTAGGTCCCGCCGGCATCAGCCAGATCATGGCGCGGCCGGACTTGCTGAGACAACTCCCGCGTCGGCTGCAAGGGTGGCTTTGGAAACGATCAGTTCGGCCTGCGGGGGCACGATGGCTGGTCTCACGGCTTCGGCACGTGCCGATCCGGCTTGGTCGTTCCGTTCGTTCTGTCGCATCGGTCGGCGAGCAGGTGAAAATCAGGCTCGACGATGGAAGCGAGCGAACCGTCGACCATGTGCTTCTGGGAACTGGATACCGAGTGAACGTGTCAAAGTACGAGTTCCTTGCCCCGGGGCTTGTCCGGCTGATACGGTGCACGAATGGTTACCCGTGCCTGCACGACGGGCTTGAAACATCGGTGCCAGGCTTACACATTCTGGGTGCGCCGGCGGCATGGAGCTTCGGACCACTCATGCAATTCGTCTCCGGTACACAATACGCTTCGCAGTCGCTGACTCGCTACATCACGGGACACGACGCGAACTCAATGCACCGCGAAGGATCGTCATGATCGGCGCTGTTGTCGTTGGCGGCGACTACCAGGGCCTCGGAGTCGTTCGGAGTCTTGGTCGCCGAAAAGTGCCCGTCTGCGTTATCGACGATGAACGCTCGATTGCCCGCTTGTCCCGGTATGCGACCCACGCAATCACGGTCAAGAGCTTGCGCGATCAGGGCCAGACGGTAGACACCGTGCTCGATATAGGCCGCCGGCTGGGTCTCCAAGGATGGGTGCTCTACCCCACTCGCGACGAAACGGCAGCCGCTTTCGCACGCTACCGGTCAATGCTCACCAAATGCTATCGCGTCCCCACCCCCGAGTGGGAAACGATGCAATGGTTGTGGGACAAGCGGAATACCTACCGTCTGGCAAACGAACTGGGGATCCCCACGCCGCGAACGTGGTATTTGCAGGGTGCAGGCGATCTCGAGCAGATTCCGGACGACTTTCCCTTCGCCCTTAAGCCAGCCATAAAAGAACGCTTCATCTACGCCATGAGAGCCAAGGCGTGGCGAGTGAACGACCGGACTCAACTGCGGGACCTCTTTCGACGAGCAGCCGCGCACGTAGGCTTGGGCGAAGTAATGATTCAGGACTTGATTCCAGGGGATGGCCAGCAGCAGTTTGCCTACTGTGCCTTTTTCAAGGGAGACCACGCGGTCGGCAGTATGGTCGTCCGGCGGAGTCGCCAGCACCCAGCAGAGTTCGGCCGGGCCAGCACCTTCGTAGAGACCATTGAGCTACCGTGGCTCGAGACCCTATCCGAACGCTTCTTACGAGCGATCAACTACTACGGACTCGTTGAGCTCGAATACAAGTTCGACCGACGCGATGGTCAATACAAGCTGTTGGATGTCAATGGACGCACATGGGGCTATCACAATCAACTTGGGGAACCCCTGCTGCCCTGTCGCGCCCGGCCCGGAGTTAGGTGGGTACGTTTAGTCACCGATGTGCCGACCGCGGTCCTGGAGATTTTCCGAGGTCATTTAAACTGGCGGGCTTACCTGCGATCGCTGAGGGGATTCAACGTTGAATCTGCATTTAGTCTTGAGGATCCGCTTCCCGGGCTTGTCGAACTTGCCCTCATTCCGTACTTAGCAAGTAAGCGAGGGTTTTGAGCCCGTTCCGGCCAAGTTCAACCGTATAGGACCCGAGACTGAATTTCAAAGACTGTGCAACAGGCGGCCCGCTCTCATAAGCATATCGGCTAATAAGAATCTGCGTCCCACGACAAGAACCGCACGTCGCAGGGACTCCCCGAATAGGCAAGTGCGGCGGGGTAATCTTTCTTTGCGGCGAACGCGCAAAGATGCCACTGGCCCTCGACCCCTCGACGGAACATCGCCGGAGTTCCGGGAGTGAGCGTTACATCAAAACTGTCGAGTGGAACCTGCAGGCCCTCGCCCAGAGCCTTAATATAGGCTTCCTTGCGAGTCCAGCAATTGAAGAACCCTTGAGCACGCGATTCAGACGGCAGAGCCCGCCATTCATCAATCTCCCGAGCGGAAAAATAGTGCACCACGATTTCTTCGGTCACGACATCCGATCGACTGAGTTCCAAATCGATCCCGAGTTCGCGGCCCTGACTGAAAGCGAAGACCGCAAGGCCATGCGAATGCGAGAGGTTGAAGCGAATCGGCTGATCCGATCGTTGCAAGGAGAGTTCGGGTTTTCCGAATTGGCCATAGCGGAGGCCTATCTGCGTAGCGGGCCGGTTCAGATACATTGCCAACAACCGGCGGAGA
>VBAO01000372.1 GCA_005883865.1 Candidatus Segetimicrobium genomatis | reverse complement strand
CACGAAGTTGCCGATGACCAGAGCGAAATGCGAGCAGAGCTGCCAGGATGAGTCGCTTCACCGAAAGCCATCCCTCGTTCTTGCCCTTGAACCATGTCACGGATAGTTGCCGCGGAGGGTGTGTTGACGTATGGGATGGTGAAACCTGGTATGGGAATTTCCTTCCGTCCGGGGCTCCTAATGACTCTAGATAGCCCCCTGTCAACAGGGGGCATTTAGCGAGTCGAGCTGCGGTTTCTCCAGCAGGAGAGACGTCGCCGTGCCGATTATCAGTGCCCAGAACAGGGGGCCGAATCCCAGGTACGAGATCTTCGATACGGCGATCGCGAAGGTCAGGAGCGGTCCCCACGTGAGCGGACCGCGCGCGGCTTCCTGCAGGGTACTCAGCAGGACGCTGATGAGCGCCACGCCAGCGAGCGCAAGCAACAAAGAGACGGGGATAAAGCTCAGCAATTTGGCGGCGATCCCTGACAAGAGCGCGACGGCTGCCAGCCCCGTCGCAGAAAAATATACGGACCAGTGGCGGACGTCATGATCGCCAGCATCAGGCCCAGCCGTCGGCGCGACGAGAAAGGAAGCCATGCAGATCGGCGCGAGGCCGAAGAATGAGCCGACGACCGTGGCCGAGCCTGTTGCGACGTCAATCAGTCGCGTCGGGGGTCGATAACGCTGGCTTCGAATGTAGACTATGGAGGCAAGATTGCTGCTTGCCGTTATGAGCACGGCGAGGACCGGCGCATACGCGATCAGTACTGCCCACGAAAACGCTGGCGCAGTGAATCGAAGGACGGGCGGCGTCCAATCAAACTGTGCCAAGTGGAGTTGCCCGGTAACCGCCGCGCCGAGGATGCCCGCAGCGATCGCAAGGAGAACCGCGGGTACTTGCGCAGGGAGAAACCGCCGCCCTAAGATGTACGCTGCGAACGCGCCTCCTACCATGGTGGGTGCGCCTGGGAACGCGGAGAAGATTCCTGCGACGTAGGGGAGGACTGCGCCCGCGACGATGGCCATGACAATGGGCGTCGGGACCCAGTGGGATACACGCTCAGTCAGGCCGAGCGCCCCAACGAGCGTAATCATGACGCCGGCGGCTAATGTGGCCCCACACAACTCTGCGTAGGACGCGTGTCCGATGAAGGTCGCGGCCAGCGCCGTGCCCGAGATGCTCCACGCGACAAGGAGTGGCTGCCGAAACCGCAGGGTCAGGGCGACGCTCGCCGCTGCCGAAAGCCCATACATGGCACCAATCCAGCTTGCGGTCGCCGGGGCCGATAGTCGCAATTCTTGGGCGAGGGCCAAAGGGAAGCTTAGCGCGGCGACGGCGAAGATCGTAACGGGAATCGACATCGTCAAGGCCGGCAGTAATCGGGAGAGTGGCCGAGGAAACCTAGAACGCGCTGCAACGACTCCGCTTGCGGACACTCCCGCACCTCCCGAGCGATATCGGGTGCATTAGGTGGAGGTCATCAGTCCTCCTTGCGTGCCAACCGATGCAGCCAGCCAGTGGCCTGTTCGATGTTGCGTCGGGAACCGGGATTCCAGTCGCCCTCGACGATGTTTAAAATTGTTCGGGCTGTAGCCCTTGATTTTCCTGGAAAATGGCTTAGGCAGTTTCGCTACATTCCCCGGGGGTCGCAGCCGCGACAGTCCGACAGCCTTGAGGACCACCTGGGCATGCGCGGTTGGGTTGGTCACCACAGGGAGGGGAGTGTCCTCGAACGTTCAGGATCGCCAAGGAGGCCTTTTCCCAGGTAGCAACATCGCCAGTGACGGACCACCCAGCAAACCCCAGGGGTTTTCGGAAAACCTTGATAGACTTGATCTAGACTGATGGAGCGGGAAAGAGTTCGAACCCCCCGACCCTGTGCTTGGAATGCACTACCCCTGAGCTATTCCCGCTCGATTCGTCCATTATTATGAATTTCCCGCAACGGCGGGCGTCAAAGGACGGCGGAGCCTCGGCGACCCTCCGAACGCCTTCCCCCAGGCCTCCGGGTAAGCCGCGGACTCCGATGGCGGCCGGCAGGCGGCGCAAGTAGCCCGGCTCGCTCGAGAGTGCTATGTCTCAGCCGTCGTGTGCGTTGTTCTCTACGTTGTCCTAGGCGCCGTTCTGGAAGAAGACCCCGTTGTGCTCTCGCCCGAGTACGGCAGACACGGTGGTTGAGGTGTCCGCCGGGTCAGAGACAAAATCCAAGCGCTCGTCGGACGACGACCATTCGATCGTCGCCGCGGTTTCGACAAACGTCCCTCCAAAGCCGTTCGCCGCATCCCGTACCGTGAATCGCCGCTTCACACCGCCCCACTGGACATTGAAGGAGGCGGTCGCGGGAATCGAGGGACCACGCTTCAGGGAGTTCACAATGTCGTGGTGGTCGCTGGTCTCGAGGCCCTCGAGCGCAAACGCGGCCCTGCCGTCGCCCAGGGCGATATCCACGCTGTCCGATGGAACTGAGATGGTCCAGAACAAGCCGTCTTTCGGGTTCCCCGGGTTGAGGTCGACGATCTGGTTGGACTCGGCCGAGTCCGTGAAGAGATCTAGTCAGATAAAGCCGAACGTTCCATGATGGTGTCGCCCATCCACCCCGATGTAGGGCCCCCGCATGAATCGCATATCGGCGTCGAAGAAAAGCTGGCTATCCCCGGTCTCG
>VBAO01000371.1 GCA_005883865.1 Candidatus Segetimicrobium genomatis | reverse complement strand
TGGGGTCGCTGAATGACGGGATCCCCGACCCGTTTGCGATCCGGCGGATCGGCGTGGACGATCACATGACGCCCGCGGACTTCATCGTGGCGACATCCGGCCTCAGAGACGTTCTGAAAGGGTTGGGAAGAGTCTGCCGGCTCTGGTGGGGAGCGTGCACGTTCACCTCGGGCCGGCGGGAGCGGAGGGACGCGGTATATGTGCGGGATCGCGGGGAAGTATAACCTCGACGGCGCGCCGGTCGACCGGGCCCTGCTGAGCCGGATGACGGACGTGATGCTCCACCGGGGTCCGGACGAGGGCGGGTTCTACGCAGACGGCCCGTTCGGGATGGCGATGCGCAGGCTCTCGATCATTGACCTCGAGAGCGGCCGCCAGCCGATCTCAAACGAGGACGGCTCAATCTGGATCACAGCCAACTGCGAAATCTACAACTATGTGGAGCTTCGAGACGAACTGCGCGCCCGGGGGCATCGGTTCCGCACTGGGACGGACACCGAAGTGATCGTCCATCTCTATGAGGAGCGGGGGGCTCGCTGTGTTGAGGCACTCCGCGGAATGTTCGCGTTCGCGGTCTGGGACGACCGGGCGCGCACCCTCCTGCTGGCGCGGGACCGCCTCGGCAAGAAGCCGCTCTACTACGCGGTCATCCCGGGACACGCCCTCGTGTTCGCCTCCGAACTCAAGGCGGTGTTGGAGGATGAGCGCGTCGAGCGGACGATTGATCTGGAGGCGCTGGACGCGTACCTCGGCGTCCTCTATATCCCCGCCGCGGCCACAATCTTCCGGCAGGTCCGCAAGCTCCCCCCGGGCCACCTCCTCGTCTGCAGCCCCGGGGGAATGACGGTGAGGCAATACTGGGATATGCCGATCCCAGGGAGCGCGCCGGCGGCCGGCGTGTCGGGCCAATCGCTTGTCGAACAGTTCCGCCAGATGCTCAAAGAGGCGGTCGGCATCCGGCTGCGGAGCGATGTCCCGGTGGGGGCGTTTCTCAGCGGCGGGGTGGACTCGAGCATCGTCACGTCGGCCATGGCGGAGTTGATGCGGCGACCGGTCGTGACGGCCTCGATCGGCTTCCACGAGGACGGGTATAGCGAGCTCCCGTACGCGGGGCTGGTCGCGCGCCACATCAGGAGTGAGCACCACGAACGCATCGTGACGCCTCCAGGGCCGGAGCTGATCGAGAAGATCGTGTGGCACCTGGACGAGCCGTTCGCCGACTCGTCGGCGATCCCGACGTACTTCGTGTCGATGGCAGCACGCGAACGCGTGACGGTCGCGCTCTCGGGCGACGGCGGGGATGAACTCTTCGCCGGGTACGCGCGCCATTGGGTTGAGGCGGTCCAGCATCGCATCCGCCGGGTCGGAGGAACCCTCGGCGCGTCTGCGCTGGCCGCGGCGGCGGGTCTGCTGCCGGATGGCACGAAGGGCCGGAGCGGGCTGCGGAGTCTGGGGCTTCCGCCCGAGGAGGCGTGCGTCCGTAAGTTCTACTTCTCTCCGCGGGTGCCCCAGCTCAAAGCCGCCCTCTACAGTCCGTGGTTGCGGGCCGAAACCGCGGCGTTCGACCCGCTCGCGCCGTTCAGGCGAGCCTTCAGGCGCGCCGCGGGCGCGGACCCGCTGAGCCGAATCCTCTACGTCGACCTCACGACCTACTTGCCCGACGACATCCTCGTGAAGGTGGACCGGATGAGCATGGCCCACGCGTTGGAGGTCCGGGCGCCGCTGCTGGATCACAAACTGGTCGAGCGGTTTGCTCCGCTTCCACCCCGGTGGAAGCTCAACGGCGGAACCGCCAAGGTCCTGCTCCGCGCCGCGCTGGACGGCGTGATCCCGCACGAGGCGTTCGACCGGAAGAAGCACGGGTTCTCGGTGCCCCTTGGGCGGTGGCTGCGGACCGACCTCGCGCCGTACGTCGAGGAGACGATCTGTTCGCCTCGGGCGCTTGCGCGGGGATACTTCGCGCCCCAGGCTGTGCGCGGATTGTGGGACGCCCACCGCGAGGGCCGGGCCAACTTCGAGCATGAGATCTGGATGCTTCTGGTTCTGGAGGAATGGCATCGCGTCTTCATTGACCGAACGCGCCGCAGCGAGGGCGTCCGGTGTGAGACGGCGTTGCAGCGCACAGGGTGAGCATATGATTGAGGGGCCCTCTGTTCGATGAAGATCTTAGGGATTAACGACGCCCACAACGCAGCGGCCTGCCTGTATCAGGACGGCCACATCGTGGCCGCAATCCAAGAAGAACGGTTGCGCCGGGTGAAGAACTGGTCCGGTCTTCCGCTGCAGGCGGTTCGGGCCGTGCTGGAGATGACGGGGACGCCGGTCGGGGAGATCGACGCCGTCGCCATGAACGGGCACTACGCACCAAATCCCATGACCCGCGAGCAGCTGATGGAGGAGTACCGGACGGTCAACGATCCGCGTGTGACCGCGCGGCGCGCGCTCCGCCGGACGGTGCGGCGGGCGATGGGCCCGCGGCTCTACACCGCGTATCTGGGGCGCCGCCAGCGGGCGCGCGTGCGGGATCTGCTTGAGCTGGGGATCCCCTGGGAGAAAATCGACTTCGTGGAGCACCACACCGCGCACGCGGCGGCGGCCTATTACGGGTGGGGGAAATTCGAGGACCCGGTCTTGGTCTTGACGTGTGACGGGGTCGGCGACGGCCTGTGCGCCACCGTCAGCATCGGCCGGAACGGCCACCTCGAGCGCCTCCACGCCGTCGGGGAGGGGGATTCGATCGGCAACATCTATGCCATGGTCACCTTCCTCATGGGGATGGTGCCCCTCGAGCACGAGTACAAGCTGATGGGCCTGGCTCCCTACGCGGACCCCCGGGGAGCCGACCAGGTGTTTCGCGAGCTGGCGCGGCTCATCCGCGTCGATCCGAAGGCCCCGCTGGGCTGGGAGCGAACGGAAGCGGTTCGACAGCGTCGCCGGCGGGATGCAGAAGTTCACCGAGTACGTCGTCACCGAGTGGGTGCGGCGCTGCGTGCGCGAAACGGGCATCCACCGCCTCGCCCTCAGCGGCGGCGTCTTCATGAACGTCAAGGCGAACAAGGCGATCATGGACCTTCCCGAGGTGGAGGACCTGTTCGTCTACCCGTCCTGCGGCGACGAGACCAACGCCATGGGGGCCGCGTACTGGGTGCATGCGCAGACGGCCGGCGTGGCGAAGATGGCGCCCCTCCGAGACGTCTACTGGGGGCAGGAGTATTCCGACGAGCAGATCGGGGAGGTTCTGCAGACCTTCCCCTTCTCATCGGCGGTCCGCACCACCCACGAAACGCCGATCGAGCCACGGGTCGCCCGCCTGTTGGCCGAGGGGAAGGTGGTGGCGCGCTTCAAGGGACGGGAAGAGTTCGGGGCGCGCGCGCTGGGCAACCGGTCGATCCTGGCCAATCCGTCCGACCCCGCCGTGGTCCGGGTGATCAATGAGGCCATCAAGGCGCGCGACTTCTGGATGCCGTTCGCACCCGCGGTGACGGCCGAGAGCAACGGACGCTACATCGTCAATCCGAAACGGGTTCAGGCGCCCTACATGATACTGTCGTTTGACACGACGGAGCGGCGGGCGGACCTTCGAGCGGCCATCCACCCCTATGACTTCACCGCGCGCCCCCAGGAAGTCTCCGCGGTGTGGAACCCGTCGTATCACGCCCTGCTGACGGAGTTCGAGCGGATCACCGGGATCGGGGCGGTGCTCAACACCTCGTTCAACCTCCACGGCTTTCCGATCGTGAGCCGGCCTGAGGACGCGCTGGACGTCTTGGACCGTTCTGGGCTCGAGTACCTTGCCATCGGGAACTGGCTCGTGGAGAAGACGGGGCGGAGCTGAGCGTGGGGCAGACGAGGGTTGCGCTCATCGCGGCCAGCACCGACATCCTGGGCGGGCACGCCATCCAGGTCCGCGAGCTCATGCACGGACTGCGGAGCGAGGGCAACGAAGTGCTG
>VBAO01000379.1 GCA_005883865.1 Candidatus Segetimicrobium genomatis | reverse complement strand
GTTGGTGGTGGCCGACAGGGTGACGTCGTTCGCATCGTAGAGGACGATGAGCCGGCCGAGCCGGAGGTGGCCTGCCAGCGACGCCGCCTCCGAGGCGACGCCTTCCATCATATCGCCGTCGCTCGCGATCACATAAGTGAAGTGGTCGACGATGGTATGGCCGGGGCGGTTGAAGCGGGCCGCCAGCCACCGCTCCGCCATCGCCAGCCCGACCGCGTTCCCAAACCCCTGTCCCAGGGGGCCCGTGGTCACCTCCACTCCCGGCGTCGTGCCGCGCTCCGGATGACCGGGGGTCCGGCTGTTCCACTGCCGGAACTGCTGGAGATCGTCCAGCCCGAGGTCGTACCCGGTCAGGAACAGGAGACTGTAGAGCAGCATGCTTCCGTGCCCCGCGGAGAGCACGAACCGGTCACGGTCGGACCACAGGGGGTTGCGGGGGTTGTGGCGAAGATGCCGGGTCCACAGCACGTATCCCATCGTCGCCGCGCCCATGGGGAGGCCGGGGTGCCCTGAGTTCGCCTTCTGGACGGCGTCAATCGAGAGCGTCCGAATCGTGTTGATGCAGAGATCTTCGATCGTCTGGATCTGCGTGGCCATCCTGGATCCTCCACCCACGGCTTCGAGCCCGCGGCGGCCGGCGCCACCCGAGGGCGAGCGCGCTCCCACCTATTCTACCCGATCTGGTCGGGAATCGCTGCGATCCAACAAGGCGTCCTGCAGGGGGCCCAGCGCCGCCTCGACCTCCAGGTGCCTGGCCCGCGCGTCGCGGTATCGGGCGTGCCGCCCGGGATCGGGCGAGACCACCGCGCCCAGGGGGGCCGGCATGTCCTCGGCGCGCGCGGCGCCCAGCAGTTCGAGCGCGATGAGGGCCGCTCCCCGGCTGCTCCCCTCCGGCTCCGCTGACGCGACCACCTCATGGCCCAGGACGTCGGCGACGATCTGCATCCATGCGGGCGATCGCAGGAGGGCGCCGCCGCTCGCGACGATCTCGCCGGTTCCGGGGACGGCCTCGCGGACCTCGTCCCAGATCAATGCGAACCGCTGCGCCACCGCTTCGAGGCCGGCCTGCAGCAGATCGAGCGGGTCCGTGGCCAGAGTCATCCCCACTACGGCCCCGCGCGCCCGCAGGGGCCAGTAGGGGCTGCGCTCCCCGGCCAGGAACGGCAGCACCACGAGGCCGTGGCCATCCGGCCGGCGCTCCCTGAGCCCGCGCTCGACCGCCTCCGGCGCACCGAGCGCGAACTGCTCCTGCACCCACCGAAAGAGGCTCCCCCCGGTGCTGACCGCGCCTCCGACGAGCCGCCGGCCCCGATCGAGGCGATAGTGCCACAGGCCCGACGGTAATCCGGCGGGGGCCTTCCGCCCAAGCACCCTCAGCGCCCCCGAGGTGCCGACGGTCAGCGCGGCGCGGGAGGGTCCGACACATCCCGTGCCCAGGTTGCTGAGGGCGCCGTCGCCGGCCGCCGGCACCCACGGCACCTGCCGGAGGGCCGGCCACCGCGCCGCGTACACCGGGACCAGCCCCACCAGCGGATCTCCGAGGTCGGCAATGGGCGAGAGACGATCGGGGGTGAGGCCGATGGCCTCGAGCACTTCCGCGTCCCACCCGCAGCGCTCCTGGTCCAGGAGCCCGGTTCCCGAGGCCATCGACACGCTGCACACGGCCCGGCCGAAGCACCGGAGCGTCAGGTACTCGCCGATGCTCATCCAGGTCCGGGTGGCCCGCCACGCGTCCGGCCGGGCCCCCCGCAGCCAGAGGAGCCGGGCGGCGGGATAGCTCGGGTGGAACCGGCACCCGGTCCGCCGGTGCACCGCGCGCTCGTCCAACCGGTCGCGCAGGAGACGCGCCGCCCCTGCGCTACGCTCGTCCGCCCACGAAAACAGCGCGGTGCTGGGGCGCCCGGCGGGGTCGACGCCCATGATGTTGTGCCAGAACGTGGAGATCCCGACGGCCTTGATGTCCTGCGCCGACGTTCCCGCGCCCGCGATCGCCTGATCGATCGCCACACACGCGCCGTCGAGCAGGGCATCGGGATCCCCCTCGACCCCTCCGTCGGGCGTCAGGGTCCACCGCCATTC
>VBAO01000378.1 GCA_005883865.1 Candidatus Segetimicrobium genomatis | reverse complement strand
GCGACCTTTTCGCCGGGGTTGAGGCCCAACGCCACCAACCCCAGGCCGAACGCGCGCGCGTGCGCCTGGTAGTCCTGCCAGGTGAGCTCCTGCCAGATCCCGCGGTCCTTGTGGCGCAGGGCGATGCGGCGGCCCTCCGGTCCTGCCGCGCGGGCCGCGAGCAGTTGGGGGAGGGTCAGGGCGAGCGCAGCGCCTCCTGTCGGGTTCATGCTGTCTCCTCGTCACCCAGGTAGGCTCGGACCACGCGGCGGTTGGCGCGGATCTCCTCCGGGGTCCCCTCCCCGATCAGGTCGCCGAAGTCCAGAACGAACACCCGGTGGGCCACATCCATGACGACGCCCATGTCGTGCTCGATCAGCAGCACCGTGATGCCCAGCGCCTCGTTGGCGTCGACGATGAACCGGACCATGTCCTGCTTCTCCTCGATGGTCATCCCGGCCATCGGTTCGTCGAGGAGCAACAGCGTTGGATCGGTCGCGAGGGCCCGCCCTAACTCCACCCGCTTGCGCCGCCCGTAGGGCAACCCGCCCACGGTCGCATGCCGGATCGGCTCCAACTCGAGGAAATCGATGACCTCCTCGACCCGCGCCCGGTGGAGGGTCTCCTCCGCCTGCGCGCGGCCGTAGTACAATGCGGCGGCCAGCAGCCCGTACCGAATGTGGCGGTGGCGCGCCAGCAGGAGGTTGTCCAAGACGGTCGCCCCGGTGAAGAGCTCGATGTTTTGAAACGTTCGCCCCACCCCCAGCCGGGCGATGTCATAGGGGGCGGCCCGCGTGATGTCCCGGCCGCGGTAGCGGATCCGGCCGGCCCCCGGATGGTAGAACCCGTTGATGCAGTTGAGCAGGCTGGTCTTGCCGGCCCCGTTGGGGCCGATCACGGCGGCCCGCTCGCCCGGCCGGACGGCCAGCGAAACGTTGTTGAGCACGGCGAGGCCGCCGAAGCCGAGCGCGACGTGCTCCACCGCCAACAGAGCATCGGTCGCTTCGGCGGTCGCGCCAGGCCCCCCCAGACCCCACCCGCCCAAAGTGCCGGTGATGTTCGACCCGGCGCGCGACGTTCCCCTCCTCTCCCCGGCCCGCGCGGCCCGTCGGCGCCGCGATCGCAGCAGAGGGCTTCCACCGGCCTGGTGGAATATCTAGCGGCATGTGGCAGATCCCGAAGGCCGTCTCTCTCGTCGCCGGACACGGCGAAGGCAGCACCGAGCTCAACGCGTTCGACCGGGCGCTGCAGGATGCCGGCGTGGCCGACATCAACTTCCTCCGCGTCACGAGCATCATGCCCCCCGGAGCCCGGGTCATCGAGCTCCCGCCGTATCCGCCGGGGCTCCTCCTCCCGGCCGTCTACGCGCGCCTTGCCAGCGCCCGGCCGGGGGACCGGATCGCCGCGGCGATCGGGGTGGGCGTCTGCCGCGAGCGCTACGGGGTGATCATGGAGCACACCGCGCACACGAGCCGGGCGGAGGCGGAGATCGTCGTCCGCGCGATGGTCGAGGAGGGGCTGCGGATCCGCGGGCTCGAGGCCGATGAGGTGATCACCACCGCCTCGGACCATACGGTCGCGCGGGCGGGGTGCGCGGTGGCCTTGGCGCTGTTCTGGCCGGCCCCCACCGGGATCGCGAAATGAAGGGCGCCTGGATCACCGATCAGGGCGGGGGGGATATCACCGCCACCCTGCGGGTGACCCGGCGGCTGCACGAGGAGCGCACGCCGTACCAGTACCTCGAGGTCTACGAAAGCCCGCTCTTCGGCCGGATGCTCGTGCTCGACGGCGCGGTGCAGACCACCGAGGGCGATGAGTTCGCCTACCACGAGATGCTCGCCCACCCTGCCCTCTGCACGCACCCGGCGCCCCGCCGGGTCCTCATCATCGGGGGCGGGGACGGGGGCCTCTTGGAAGAAGTGCTCAAGCATCCGGTCGAGCGGGTGACGATGGTCGAGATCGACGAGGCCGTCGTCCGGGTGTCGCGGCAGCACCTCGGCACGATCTGCCGGCGCGCGTTCGACGATCCCCGGACCGCGCTCGTGATCGGCGACGGCCTCGCCTACGTTCGAAAGACCGAAGACCGCTTCGACGCCGTGCTCGTCGACTCGCCCGACCCTCAGGGGCCGGCCGCCGGGCTCTTCGCCCCGGAGTTCTACGCGCACGTGGCGCGCCGGCTGACCCCGGACGGATTGGTGGCCGTTCAGTCCGGCTCCGCCGTCTACCAGCAGGACCTGATCCGTACGGTGCGCCGCCATCTCGGCGCGGCGTTTCCGCTCGTCCGCACCTACCTGGCGACCGTGGCGGCCTATCCGGGGGGGCTCTGGTCGTTCTCCCTGGGGAGCCTCGGGCGCGACCCGCTCATGGCGGACCCCGCGGCGATCGCGAAGAGGATCGGGGAGTTCGGGCTCAGGTACTTCACCGCGTCCCGCCACCACGCGGCGTTCGACCTGCCCCCGTATCTCCGGGACGAGGTGGCCGCGGGGTGACCTTTCTGGGGTCGCGCCCCCCGGGAGCGGTGCGCGAGCCCGGCCCGACGCTCATCGGCGTCCCCTACGATGCCACCTCGTCGTTTCGCCGGGGGAGCCGGTGGGGGCCGGCGGCGATCCGGATGGCGTCGGAGAGCATCGAGACGTACAACCCGGTGATCGACCGCGACCTGGCGCAGGTCCCGTTCGTGGACGGTGGCGATCTGCAGGTCGAGGGGCTCGACCCCGAGCACATGGTCCGCGCCGTCCGGCGCCATCTCGGACCCGGGATTCCCATCCTCCTCGGCGGCGAGCACACGATCACGTTGGGGGCGGTGCAGGCGCTGGTCGCGCGCCACCACGACCTCGTGGTCATCCAGTGGGACGCCCATACCGACCTGCGGAGCGAGTACCAGGGGAACCCGGTGTGCCACGCCACCGTGATGCGCCGGCTCCTCGATGGGGGATGCCCGCTCGTCCAGCTGGGGATAGCCTGCTGCTCTCGCGCGGCGTCGGGCTTCCGGACCGGATGCTCGACACCCTCGGGTCCAGGCCCCTCTATCTCAGCGTCGACATCGATGTGCTCGATCCCGCAGTCGCGCCGGGGACGGGCAACCCGGAGCCGGACGGGGCGGCGTACGCGGACCTGCTCGCCGCGCTCCAACGCCTGCGGGGCCACAGGATCGTCGGCATGGACGTCGTCGAGACGGCGCCGCCCTGGGACCCCGGAGGACTGACCGCGGTGGTCGCGGCGTCGTTGGTGCGGGACATGCTCCTCCTCTTCGCGCCCGGCGGTGACGCCGGCCCCTCGGCGGCGTAACGCACCGCCGGCTACCGCCCCCGCGGGTCCATCGGGCACCGGCAGGGCGAGGCGCCGCACCGCGGGCATCCGCGGCTGTACCGGTCGAGCGCCTCCTCGAGACCCACGCCGCACAGCACGGCGATGCTCACGGTCCAGGCCACCACGTCCGACAACTCCAGCGCGAGCGCGGACCGGTCGCCGACGCGGAGCGCCTTGGCCAGCTCCCCGATCTCCTCCACCAGCCGCCGGAACGTTCCATCGACGCCCCGCGCGCGGTCCCGTGCGCCGAAGGTGGCGGCGATCTGGGCCTCGAGCGCGCCGAGATCCATCGAGGTCATGGGACCACGACGACGCGCGCCCGCAGGCCGATCGGCGTGCTCCCGGCGGAGATCGGCGTCCCGTAGATGGTCACGGCCTGTCCGGGGGCGAGTTGCCGGAACGCGCCCGGCCCGCTTCCCTTGATGAAGTAGCATCCCGGCGGGATCGGAACCATGACGCCGCCGACCACGAGGCTTTCCACGTCTCCCACCACCTCGTCCACCGCCCCGGACACCCGCGCGGCGACCGCCGCCTCCACGTCCACATCGATGCGGGTCGCCGCGACGCTCCCGTCCGAGTTCACGGTCCCGTCAACCTTGAGCACGTCGTATGGCCCGATCGCCGAGGCCGGGATCGGTCCTCCGGTTGCGCTCACGACGGCCGTCACCCCGGTGACGATGACGCTGCGGCGGATCCCCTGGAGGGTCAGCAACTCGAGCATGCCCCCCGACCGGCCGAGCATGGTCCCCCAGAGGGCCGAGGGCGCGTCGACCAGCCGCGCCGGCAGCGGCCGGACGGAGGACGCGGTCATCACCACCTTCAACCCGAACACCGCGGTGTCGGGCCTGACCGCTCCCCACACCGTTGCGGGAGCGCCGGTTCGGATCGCCGAGAGCGCCGCGGGGGCGCCCCC
>VBAO01000377.1 GCA_005883865.1 Candidatus Segetimicrobium genomatis | reverse complement strand
TACGTGAGCTTCACGGACTGGGGGATCATCGGCGCCCCCCACTGGGTCGGCCTGAAGAACTACTACCGGGCGGTCGCCGACCCCTGGGTGTGGAAGACGTGGTCCAACACGCTGCGGTACGGGGGGCTCGTCGTCCCCGCCACCACGCTGACCGCCCTGGCGATGGCGCTGTTCGTCAACCAGCGCTGGCGAGGGTACACGTTTGCGCGGGCGGCGTTCTACGCGCCGAACGTCGTCTCGGTGACGGTGATCGGGCTCGTGTGGGTCTGGATGCTCGACACGCAATATGGCCTCGTCAACCAGTACCTCGGGCGGTTCGGGATCCCCGACATCCCCTGGCTCACCAACCCGCGATGGGTGCTGTACGGCATCGGCGTGGCGTCGGTCTGGTGGGACGCGGGGTTCAGCATGGTGGTGCTGCTCGCCGGCCTCCAGGATATCCCGCCGGAACTGCGCGAGACCGCCGCGATCGACGGCGCGAGCGGCCTCCAGACGCTCGCGTACGTCACCCTGCCGCTGCTCCGCCCGGCGCTGAGCCTCGTGGTCACGCTCCTGATCATCGGGACGCTCCGGGTCTTCAGCCAGATCTACATCATGACCAACGGCGGTCCGGCCGGCGCGTCCGCCTCGGTCATCCATTATGTCTACGAGATCGGATTCTCGAAGTACCAGCTCGGCTACGCCGGCGCGATCTCGGTGATGCTGTTCGTCACCATCCTGATCGTGACGGTGATCCAGCTGCGGGTCTTCAGGGAGAAGACGTGGTAGCGCCGCCGCCTCGGGCGGCGCGCCGGCGGAGGAGGCCGCTCACCTGGCTGCTCTGGGCGGGCGGGACGGCGGCGGCGGTGGCGTGGGCCCTGCCGCTCGTGTGGATGGTGTCGACCTCGGTCAAGCCGCCCGGCCAGGTGCTCACCCGCACGGTCGAGTGGCTGCCCCGCACGGTGACGCTCGTGAACTACGTCAAGGTCCTGCAGAAGCCGGTCGGGCACTGGCTGCTCAACAGCGCGATCGTCACGGTGGCGTCGACCGCGATCAGCCTGACGACGGGGGCGATGGCCGGGTACGCGCTGGCCCGCCTCAATTTCCCGGGACGCGCCACCCTGTTCTTTCTCGTGCTGGCCGTCCTGATGATCCCCACGGAGATGACGATCGTGCCGCTGTTCATCGGCGTCTTGAAGGTCGGCCTGGTGAACAGCTACCTCGCGCTGATCGTGCCGTCGCTGGCCAGCGCGTTCAGCGTCTACCTGTTCCGCAACTTCTTCCTCTCCATGCCCCGCGAGCTGGAGGATGCCGCCTCCATCGACGGCGCCGGCCGATTCCGCACCTTCTGGTCCGTGGCCCTCCCGGTGGCCCGCCCCGCCATGATCGCCGGCGCCATCCTGCTGTCCACCAACTACTGGAACGCCTTCCTCTGGCCGCTGCTCGTGGTTTTCACCGAGAGCATGAAGACGCTGCCGGTGGGCATGGCCGGTTTCACTCCAGGCACCGGGGTGGGGCAGTCGACGCAGTTCGCGGGCTACGCCCCCGCCATGGCCGCGATGACGATCCTCACGATTCCGAGCATCCTGGTGTTCCTGTTCCTGCAGCGGCAGTTCATCGAGGGCGCGACGAGCGCCGGGATCAAAGGATGATCTCCGGCAGAGGGAGTGAGACGATGTATCGGGTGGTCGACCTGCAGCGGGTGCACGTCTACGGCGATTCGGACAACTTTTGCGCCGAGGTCTCGGTCGCCAACCTTGGGGATGGCGAGCTCGTCGGCGTGCTCGCCCAGAACCGGGGATTGGTCCACACCGACACCGGAACGATCCTCCTCGTCCGATCGAAGGACCACGGCAAGACCTGGGATCCGGCCTCCAAGGTGACCGTCCTGGCGGAAGAGGAAGACGCCGGCTGGAACGTGGCGGCGATCTGCCGGCTCTCCGACGGCACGCTGCTCGTCCACGGCAACCGCTGGCGGTACCTGGACCACGGCCGCATCGACCGGCAGCATGGAACCTCCGAGATCGACGGGGTCTGGCTCACCCGCTCGATCGACAAGGGACGGACCTGGAGCCCGCCCGAGCGCGTGAACTTCGCCCCGATGCGGAACGCGCGCGTCCGCGATGCGATCCTCGAACTCCCGAACGGCGACCTGCTGATGCCGCTCCACGGGTTCCGCTGGCAGCGCACCATGCCTGATATCTCGAGCGCCGAGCGCGAGCGGTCGTTCGTCCTCTGGTCGCCCAACAAGGGCAAGACCTGGCATTACTATGGAACGATGGGATACGATCCGGCGGAGATCATCCACTACCACGAGCCGGGGCTGGTGCGCCTGCACGATGGCCGCCTGCTCGGGTTGATGCGGACGCAGCGCTGGCCCTCCCCCGCCGATCCCGGCGAGCAGATGGGCCCGCCCAGTGGATACATCTACGGCGCCTTCTCCGAGGACGACGGGATGTCGTGGAGCTGGCCCCGCACCACCAGGCTGTGGGGGTATCCGACCGACGCGATCACGCTCGACGGTGGCGCCGTGCTGGCCGCCTACAGTTACCGGACCAAACCGATGGGCGTCCGGATCGCGGTGTCCCCGGACGGCGACCGGTGGGCGCCCGATGACGTCTTCACCCTGGCCTCGTACGATCCGGCGAGGGTGCGGCCTGCGTTTCCCACCTGGGAAGGCGAACCGCTCGACTCGATCATCCAGCGCGGCGTGCTCTGGCACATCGGCTACCCGAGCTCCATTCTCCTCGACGACGGGCGGGTCTTCACAGGCTATCATCTCTTCAACGCCCAGGGGCGGCAGTACGTCGAAGGGGCGATCTACCGTGTCGTCCGGGGCTAGAGAGGCAGAGGTGCCGTGATGGCCGCGATCCGTACGTACCGGGACTCCGACTTCGCCGAGCTCG
>VBAO01000350.1 GCA_005883865.1 Candidatus Segetimicrobium genomatis | reverse complement strand
CGCCTGTTCCTGCGGCAGGTCTACGGCCGCCCGGAGGCGATCCAACTGCTCGTGACCTTCGCGCTCTTCCTCATCCTGGATGATCTGATGAAGCTCATCTTCGGCACGCAGCCGCTCATCGTCAGCCGGCCGTACAGCCTGCTCGGGCAGTTCTCGCTCGGTCGCGTGACCTACCCGTGGTATGACGTGCTGCTCATCGCGGCGTCCGTGGCGCTCGGTGGGCTTCTCGTGTGGGTCGTGCGCGGCACCCGCTTCGGCAAGCTCATCGTCTCGGTCATTACGGATCGAGAGATCAGCATGGCGATCGGGATCGACGTCGGCCGGATGTACCTGGTGTCGTTCACGGTGGGGGCGCTCTGTGCGGCGGTCGGCGGGGCCCTGATCGCGCCGACGATCGCGGTGGTGCCCGGGGTCGCGGTCGACGTGGTCGTGCTGTCGTTTGCCGTGATCGCGATCGGAGGCATGGGGAGCCTCGAGGGAGCGGCGGTGGGCGCGCTGATCGTCGGGCTGGTCAGGGCCGTCGCCATCCAGCTGTTTCCCGAGTTGGAGCTCGTGATGATCTACCTCATCATGGTGCTGGTGTTGATGGCCAAGCCCGCGGGGTTGTGGGGGGAGGCGGAGGTCAGGCGGATTTAGCGATGGCGGGGACGCGGCGGTGGCCCGCCCCGATGATCGCCCTGGCGCTCTTTCTGGTGGCGCCCCTCCTGGCCCCCGGGTGGATCGTCTTCGTCCTGACGCTGGCCCTGGCCAAGTTCATGGCCGTGCTGGCCGTCGCGCTCTTCCTCCGGGGCGGTCTCATCTCGTTCGGCCACGCGCTGTTTTACGCGATCGGCGCGTATGCGGTGGGGTTCGCCGTCAAGTGGCTGGGGGTGGCCGACGCGGTGCTGCTCGCCCCCCTCGGGGCGGTGCTTGCCGCGGGGGTGGCCGCGCTGGTGGGCCTCATCATGGCGCGCTATCGGGGCGTCTTCTTTGCGATGCTCAACCTGGGCGTTTCGATGATCCTCTACGCGGGCCTGCTGAAGTTCTACTGGGTCACCGGAGGCACCGACGGCATCGGGGTGCGGTCGCCGACCTACCTGGGCCTCGCGCCGCCGCGTGAGGTCCTGCGGACGGCCTTCTATTATTTCACGCTGGTCCTTGCGGGGATGGCCGTCTATATCGTCTATCGCTTTCTCGCCTCGCCGGTCGGGTATTTCATGAAGGCGCTCGGAGACAACGAGGTGCGGATCGAGTACCAGGGGGAATCCGTGCGGCGGGTAATGTACCTCACCTATGTCCTGTCGGGGGGGGTGGCCGGCCTCGCGGGCGTGCTGGCGGCGTTTGCCGTCGGCCACATCGTGCCCGAGTACGCCTACTGGGCCCAGTCCGGCGAGTTCGTCTTCGTAGCCCTGTTGGGGGGGTACGGGACCGTGCCCGGTCCCTTGATCGGCTCACTCGCGTTCGAATTCCTCCGCACCTATGCGTCCAAGTATATGCCGGAGGCCTGGCAGGCGACCCTGGGCGTGATCATGCTGGTGATCATCATGTTCCTGCCCGGAGGGCTGTGGACGTTCTATGCCGCGGTCGCGGGCAGGGCGAGACGGAAATCGGAGGGGCTCGCCCGTGGATGATGCGGCGCCGGTGCTCTCGACGGCGGACCTGACGAGGCACTTTGGGATGGTGAAGGCGGTCGACGGGATCACCGTCGAGATCGCGCGGGGCGCCCTGGTCGGTATCGTGGGGGCGAACGGCTCGGGCAAGACCACCTTCCTGAACCTGATCACCGGCTACCTCACCCCGGACCGGGGCCGCATCGAGTTCATGGGGCGCGAGACCACCGGTCTCCCGCCGCGCGCCGTGACGAAGTTGGGCATCGCGCGCTCCTTCCAGGTCCCCCAGCTCTACACCGGCTTGAGCGTCCCCCCGCGGGTCGCCGAGGGCCTCCAGATCCTCGAACGGTTCGGCCTCGGGTCTTACGCCGACCGGCCTGTGGGGCAGCTGGCGGAGGGGGGCAGGAAGCTGCTGGATATCGCGCTCTCGTTCGCCCTCCGGCCGCGATTGCTGCTCATGGACGAGCCGACGAGCGGGGTCAGCATCGACGACAAAGGCCCGGTGATGGACACCCTCGTCGGGGTCCTGCGGCAGAGCGATGTCACGACCATCTTCGTGGAACACGACATGGACGTGGTGCAGCGGTACGCGCGGCGGGTCCTGGTCTTCGACAACGGACGGGTGATCGCCCAAGGCGAAACCGGCCGCGTGCTCGCCGACGCTGAGGTGAGAAAGGCGATCCTCGGTCATGCGTGAGATGCTGCGGGTCGACGGCATCCGCGTCGTGATCAAGGGGTTCGTCATCCTGCGGGGCGTCAGCTTCGACGTCCCGGCGGGAGGGCTGATCGGCCTCGTGGGGCGCAACGGCGCCGGCAAGACGACCACGCTCAAGAGCATCATCGGGATCGTGCCCGTGGTCGCGGGCGGCATCTCGATGGAGGGCGCCGATCTTCTCTCCGTGCCGGGCCACCGGAGGGCCCGGATGGGCATCGGGTATATGCCCGAGGACCGTCGCCTGATCGGGACGCTGACGGTGGAAGAGAACATCCTGATGCCGGCGTGGGCGGGCCGGGCGGCCGCCGCCGGGGATCGCCTGGCCTACATCTACCGCGTCATGCCCGAAGTCGGGGTGATGGCCCGGCGCCGCGCGTCGGCGTTGAGCGGTGGCCAGCAGAAGATGGTCGCCCTGGCCCGGGCCGTCATGAGCGGCACGAGGCTTCTGCTGCTGGATGAGCCGTTCGAAGGGCTCTCGCCGGCCATGGGGGACAGGCTTGCCGCTACGATCCGGCAGCTTCGGACCGACGGCGCGTCGGTGTGCATGGCCGAGTCGGATCTCAAGCGCATCGGCTTCGCCGATGAGATTTTCACGATCGAGCGGGGCGAGATCGCGCCGCCTTCGAGTTCGGCATCGTCGAAGCGGTGAGGGGGCGCGCGATGGTCCGATCGTCGGCGTGGTGGGCGGTGGCCTCAGCCTTCATTGCGTGCAAACTGCCCGGTCCTTCGCGAGCGCGCCACCATGAGCGCGAACGCCTGAACCGCAAGGACGAAGTAGATCAGGTTCTCGGCCGCCGCGGCGGCGGCGTATGACCAGTTCACGCCGCTCGAGGCTGCGGCGCCGTAGGCCTGCCGTGCCGCCTCGAAGACGAAGGTCGGGGGGAGCGCATACGCCACCGACTGGAGGACCGGGGGCAGGATGCTCACGGGGAAGAACGTGGCGGAGAGCGGCTGGAACAGGAAGATCAGGCCCCAGGCCAGCGCCTGGATCCGGGTCCCGAACAGGAAAATGAGCCCGAGCACGACCAGGCCCACGGCCCACGAGAAGATCGTGAGGTTCATGAAGAACAGCGCGAGGTTGAGGGGCCCCAGCCGCAGGATGTTGAAGTGAAACCCGTACGCCGCGATGGCCGAGATCACCCCGAAGATGACCAGCGTCTTGAGCACCCCCGACAGCATGTGGGCCACGATGTACTCGGTCAGCGACAGGGGGGCGATAAAGAGGTTGCTCAGGTTGCGGGCCCAGATGTTCCAGAGGCTGCCCACCGACAGTGAATACTGATTGATCCGGATGATCTCCCACAGCAGGAGCCCCAGGATGAGGTAGGATCCGGCCGTCGCGTTCATCGCCCCGACGAGGAACCGGGTGATGAACCCGAAGACGACGACCGTCATCAGGGAAAAGACGAGGAGGTCCATGATGACCTCGAGCGACCGCTTCGTGATGTAGAGTTCCTGGAGCAGGATGGCCCCGATCCGGTTACCCGACATCATCCGTCCCCCGGGCGATGCGAAGGAAGACGTCTTCCAGCGTCGGCTTCTTCACCTCGATGTCCGTGATCCACACGCCCCGCTCGCTGAGGCCGAAGATGAGCGCCGGGATCTGGGCCGCCGTGGTGTCGATCGACACCACGTGCGGCTGGGGAAACCCATGGCGCTGTCCGCGCTCCACGAGGAACGCCTCGACGACCCGGCGCTCCCCGTCGAACGTGAGCTTGAGCTGGGCCGCGTCGATGCGCTTGGTGAGCCCGAGCGGCGTGTCGTGCGCGACGATCCGGCCTCGGTCGAGGAAGATGACCTCGTCGCAGATGCGGTTCACCTCGTCCATTCGGTGGCTCGTATACAAGATGGAGACGCCCAACGCGCGCCGGGCCTCCTCGATGAGGGAGAGGGTCTTGTCGGCGATGTCGGGATCCAGGGATGCGGTCGGCTCGTCCATCAGGATCAGCTCTGGCTCGTTCAGGAGCGCCTTGATCAGGTTGACCCGGGTCTTCTGCCCTGCGGAGAGATCCCAATACCGCTTGGGGAGGAGGTCGATGATCTCGAAGTAGGCCGCCAGCTCCCTGATCCGGGGACCCGGGTTCGTCAAGCCGTACAGCCGCGCGAAGACGAGCAGGTTCTCCCACACCGAGATCCGGCCCTGGAGCGTGTTGAACGACGAGGCATAGTTGATCCGCTGCAGGCACTCCTGCCGGTGTGCGACAAATTCTCTGCCGAAGTAGGTGATCCGGCCGGCGGTCGGCGTCGTGATCCCGAGCAGCATGTGAATCGTGGTGGTCTTCCCGGCTCCGTTGGGGCCGAGGAGGCCGACGATCTTCCCCTTGGGGACCACAAACGAGATGTCGTCGACGGCCCTGAACCGCCCGAAGTCCTTGACGAGATGGCGGACCTCGAGCAGGCCTGGCTGGAGTCTGCGTGCGTCGCGTTGTCCATGGGCCTCTACCGTTCGGAGATTCTCGCACTGCCGGCGTCACCTGTCAATTGCCCAAGATCCAGGCGAAGGGGCGTCGCGGCTCCTTCGGGAAGGTGACCGTGGTACGCACCCGGAGGGGGGTCGGCGCCATGCTGAAGCAAAAGTCGGAGGAGTATCGCGGATTTCGAACGCCCGGCATTCGCCTCAGCGAGGAACTCCTGCCCGATGTCGTGGAGCACCGCACCGACCGGGTGCTGGTGACCCTGTACGCCTTCCACGCATTCGACAAGGCCCACCTCGTCATGCTGGCTGAGGAGAGGCTCATCCCTCTCGGCGATGCGGCGGCCATGCTGCGCGTGTTGCGGGAGACCGAGCGCCTGGGGATCGAACAGGCCCGCCTCGAGGCCGGGGGCGGCATGCACTCGGGCGAGCAGGTGTTGATTCGCCGCCTGTCAGAGGAGGTCGGCGGGCGCATTCACCTCGGTCGAAGCTCGGGCGACCTGGGGGTCGTCTCGACCCGAATCGTCCAGCGCGACAAGCTGCTGGACGTCCTGCTCCATCTCAATCGCGTCCGATCGGCGGTGATTTCGCAGGCCGAGGCGCACGTGGACACCGTGATGCCGGGATATACGCACGGCCAGCACGCGCAGCCGACCACCCTCGGGCATCAACTCGCGGCGTGGGCCGCGGTGCTCGAGCGGGACTTCGAACGGGCGGTCCAGGCGTACCGGCGCATCAACGTCAGTCCCGCGGGCGCGGCGATCCTGACCGGCTCCAACTTCCCCTTGAACCGGCATCGCACGTCGGAGCTGCTCGGATTCGATCGGCCCGCCCCCAGCACCTTCGATGCGATTCTCAGCCACGATACCGAGTTGGATAGTTTCTGTGTCCTGGCCATCTTGAACGCGGACCTGGGCCGGTGGGCGGAGGACCTGATGTTGTGGAGCACGTCCGAGTTCGGCATGGTGGACGTCCCGGATCGGTACTGCGGGACGAGCAGCATCATGATGCAGAAGAAGAATCCCTACGCCCCCCAGTACATCAAAGGGCTGGGCGCCGCGAGCCTCGGGGGGCTCGTGACGGCCTTCCACGCCGAGAAGGGGCCCACCGGGATGCCCATCCTGGACCGGCAGTATTCCAGGGATGCGCTCTGGAGGCTCTACGACGATACGGTTCGGGACCTGTCGTGGGTGCACGATCTCCTCCCTGCGCTCCGGTGGAACACGAGCCTGATGCGGGCGCGGGCCGGCGAGCATTGGGCGCAGGCGACCGACATCGCCGGTGCGCTGGTACGGGAGAAGGGCCTGCCGTGGCGCACAGCCCACCAGATCGTGGGCATCCTCGTGCGGGTTGGGTACGAGCGGGGGATTGGACCGGCCGACGTCACCCCGGACCTCCTCGACGAAGCCGCCGTGGCCTACATGGGCCGGCCGGTGGGGTTGAGCGAGGAAAGCCTGCGGAAGGCCGTCGATCCCGAGAACTTTGTCAGGGAGCGCGCGATCTTCGGAGGTCCCGCTCCGCAGGAGGTCCTTCGCCGCCTTGCCGATTTTCGGGCGACGCTCGCGCGGGACGAAGCGACGTACACGGACGCGCGGCAGCGGGTGGACGAGGCCCGCCGGAAACTCGAATCGGCGATCGACGCGCTCGTGGGGTCCGAACCGTAGCGGACAATCCCACGCGTGCCCGCGGGCGGGTCGCGGCAAGGGGCGAGGGCGCAGCCGCGGCGCTCGAGGGCGAAACCGTGTTCGCTTTCAACGGATGCGGGAAGGTGATCGATCGAAGGTCCCGAATGGGCGAAACGATGCACGACCTATTGGTGGCAGTCTCGATCAACGAGAGGGGGTTGACAGGAATGCTACGATTTCGGACCGGGACGGCCGCGGCGGTGGTCGCGATCTTCGCCTTCGTCGCGGCGGTGTCCATGGCCGGGTTGCCCGCGTCCCGCAGCATCATTGAATTCGCGCCGCTCATCGCCGTAGCACCCGATGAATCCGATCAGGCGGCGATCACGTCTCCCGCATGCACCACCCCGGGGCCGGTGTTCAAGTCGGCCTTCGTCCATTGCTACACGCCGTCCGATATCTATGCCGCCTACGGCGTCGGCGCCCTCCACAGCGCGGGCACGAAA
>VBAO01000348.1 GCA_005883865.1 Candidatus Segetimicrobium genomatis | reverse complement strand
CGTCGGCCACAACAGCGCGTAGGCCAAGACCGCATGCTCGAGTGCGGGGATCGCTTGCCGGGGCCAGCGGGTCGGCCGCGTCGGCCGGGGGCGCAACCCCTCGGCCCCATAGCGCAGATAGCGCTGGCGCCACCGGTAGAAGAGCGTCCGCGAAATGCCGGCCTCCCGACAGGCCTGGGTCACACTGCCGAGCAGGGCGGCACGTTGCAAGATCGCCAGGCGATGACGGCGAACACTGTCCTCGAGGGTCATGCTGCTCCTCCTCCCCCTTCCGAAACTGGTCAGGTCTCGGTTGGAGGATTCGGAGGCTGGGGCGTGACCCTCTTCTCATGAGGAGGCCTCCATCAGTGCCAACACTACATCCGAACAGGACACTCTAGGGCTTGATGTACAAGAAAAAATTGGCGGAGGGGAGTGGGAATCGAACCCACCACGGGCCGTGAGGCCCGTCGGCAGTTTTGAAGACTGCGAGGCCCACCAGGACCCCTGCCCCTCCGGAACTCGCACCCCGATGCGCCCGGCGGCGCCGGACCGCTTGAGCAGGCGGGCCGCGTCTCTCACCGTGAGGAAACGTTCTTCAACCGTTCGCTTTTTCTCAAGTGTATCCTGTGCGCAAGGGCATCCCTCCCGGGATATCTGCCGGACACCACCCTACCCCACGCGGGCCGTGCACCCCGCCGACCTCCGCGAGAAGATGCGCGCCTACCTCGCGAACGGCCCGCAGATCGGGAAGCTAGCAGTCCAAGGGTTTCTGGGGTCGAGCTCGCGGCCCATGGCGGGTAGGCTGTGGGCGCTCTTAGGGCAGGCCGTTGCGCCGATCCTCGCGGGCTTCGGATCGTTCTTGTCGTGCCGCGTCAGCGGGATGCAGCCCAATCCTTCCAGGCAAGACCTTTGACTCTGTCGAACTCCGCCACGTTCGCCGTGACCAGCGTTGCACCAAGGCGAAGGGCCTGTCCCGCGATCAGTACATCATAGGCACCGATCGGCGTCCCGGCCCGCTCGAGCGCGGCCCGCACCTCGCCCGCCTTCCGCGCGTCCTCGTCCTCAAAGGGCAGTAGGTCGATGGGACCGGCGAAGAACGCCTCTAGCCGCTGGCTGTTGACGTCCCTGCGGGCGCTCTTGGCCACGCCGTACCACAGCTCGAAGGCGGTGATAGACGATACGCCGATGAAGTCACCCGTGCTACTCGCCCGCTGGAATCGCGCCCGGACCTGGGGCGGGCTGCCATTGATAAGCGCGACGCAGGCGTTCGTGTCCAGGAGATAGCTCACGCGAGCACGTCACGAACGGGTGTGGCCGGCTGGTTGCGGCCTTCGGGCATGAAGGGTTCGAGGTTGAACCGATCGAGCTCCGCGAACCACTCCCCCGCATCCGTGAAAATGGGTTCCAGCAAAACGCCTTTGCCGGCCCGGCGCACACGCACCCGGTCGCCCTGGAATCGAAACTCTTGCGGCAGCCGGACTGCTTGGCTGCGGCCGTTTCGAAACAACTTAGCGATCCCGCTCTTCGGCATTGGCTACCCCGTCGCGTAAATGGTATATACCTTTAGTCTATACTGCATCTGTGGCCCAGTCAAGCTGGTGC
>VBAO01000349.1 GCA_005883865.1 Candidatus Segetimicrobium genomatis | reverse complement strand
CGAAAGGCCACGCGCCACAGCTCGGTGAGGATGGTCCCCTGCAACCGCTCGACGAAGCCATTCGTCCAGGCGTGGCGCGGGCGCGTCCGCCGGTGGCTGATGCCGAGCTCCCGACAGGCCGCGGCAAAGCGGGCTTGCCACTCGGGGCCCCCATCGGTCAGCACCGCGTGGATCCGGTACCCGGCCCGCTCGTACGCCGGCACCACGTGCCCGCGCAGGAACTGGATAGCCGCCTGTTGGGTGACCCGCGGGACGAGGGTGGCGATCCCATAGGAGCAGGCCGCATCGCACGCCGTCAGCTGCCAGACCTTGCCGACCCCCTTGAGCTTCCCGATGTA
>VBAO01000347.1 GCA_005883865.1 Candidatus Segetimicrobium genomatis | reverse complement strand
CGGGTCAGGCGGGTGGCGTCGAAATGCTCCAACACCGCGAGCGCGTACTTCCGGCTGGTGCCGAGTTGGTCCCGCAGCACCGCCACGGTGATCTCCCCGTGCTCGCCGACGTACGCCGTCACCAGGGTCTCGATCTCCTGGAGGACCTCGCGATGAAAGATGATCTCGGCCCCGACGTTGATGAGCAGGCCGTCGTCGAGCAGGGCCTGCAGCATCCGGTCGGCCGCCTCCCGGTCTCGGAGCCCGGCCAGCGCGTCGTCCCGGGCGGGCGGGGCGTACCGGCCACGGCGGAACGCGTCCTCGATGGTGTCACGCGACGCGGTCTCGGGCGCGGATCGGGACGGGGAGAACTCGCCGAGGCGCACGAACCCGGCCTCGATCGCGATCCGGCCGCCCCCGGCGAGCGCATCCAGCGCATGCCCGTACAGCCGGTCGTCGCCCGAACCAAAGACCCGGGTCTT
>VBAO01000346.1 GCA_005883865.1 Candidatus Segetimicrobium genomatis | reverse complement strand
TCTCGGACATCACGGTGGTCATCCTGGACCGCCCCCGCCATGCGGACCTGATCGCCGCGGTCCGCCAGGCGGGGGCGCGCATCAAGTTGATCTCGGACGGGGACGTCGCCCCTGCCATCTCGGTTGCGGTCTCGGGGACCGGAGTGCAGGCCGTGATGGGGATCGGGGGCGCCCCCGAAGGGGTGCTGACCGCCGCGGCGCTGCGGTGCCTCGGCGGTGAGATCCAGGGGCGGTTCTGGTACCGCAACGACGGAGAGCGCCAGCGCGCGAAGGAAATGGGGATCGGCGACCTCGACCGGGTGTTTCGGACCAAGGACCTGGTCCGCGGAACGGCCCTCGTGTTCACCGCCACGGGCATCACGGACGGCGACCTGTTCCGCGGCGTCCGGCTGTTCGGCGGCGGGGTCCGCACGCACTCGCTGGTGATGACCGCGTCCGCGCACCAGATTCGGTTTGTGGACGCCATCCACATCGACGACATGCAGCGGGTCGGCGTCGTCCGGCTGTAGCGTGCTCACCCAGGAACTTCGCGCGGAGATCGCCCGCGCCGCGGAGCGGGCGGTCGCGTCGGGCGACCTCCCTGCCTCGGCCACCCCGGTCCCGCCGTTCGACGTCGAGCCCCCGCGGGATCCCCGTCACGGCGATTACGCGGCGAACCTCGCGCTGGTGCTCGCGCGGGCCGTGGGCCGTCCTCCGCGGGAGATCGGCGCCGCGATCCTTCGCCACCTCCCTGCGCCATCCGAGTTGGTGGACCATGCCGAACTGGCCGGCCAAGGGTTCCTCAACCTCACCCTGGCGCCGTCGTGCCTCTCCCGATGGCTTCGCCGCGTGCATGCCGAGGACCGACGGTTCGGGCACACCGACGTCGGCCGGGGCCGGCGCGTGCTGGTGGAGTACGTGAGCGCGAATCCGTCGGGGCCCCTGCACGTTGGGTCGGGGCGGGGGGGCGCCGTGGGGGAGACCGTCGCCCGACTCCTCGAGGCGCTCGGATATCGCGTCTCCCGCGAGTACTACGTCAACGACTATGGAAACCAGGTGGATGCCCTGGCCCGCTCGGTCGAGGCGCGGTATCTGGAGGCCCTCGGCCGGCCCGCCGCGTTTCCCGAAGATGGGTACCAGGGCGCGTACGTCGTCGAGATCGCCCGGCAGATCGTCCGTGAGCACGGGGCGCAACTCGCGGAGGTGGACGGCGCCGAGCGCTTCTCCCGGATCCAATCGATCGCGCTCGCGGCCATGCTGGCCGATATCCGGAACACCCTCGAGGCATTCGGGATCACGTTCGACACCTGGTTCAGCGAGCGTACGCTGCACGAGAGGGGCGCGGTCAGACGGGTCCTCGAGGAACTTCGGGAGCGCGATCTCGTGTACGAGCAGGATGGCGCGCTGTGGTTTCGCGCCACCCGGTTCGGGGACGACAAGGACCGCGTCCTCGTCAGGGGCGACGGACGGCCGACGTACTTCGCCGCCGACATCCCCTACCACCTCGACAAGTACGCCCGGGGGTTCGAGCACCTCATCGACGTCTGGGGGGTCGACCACATCGGCGACGTCGCCCGATTGCGGGGGGGACTGCAGGCGCTCGGCAAGGACCCGGCGACGCTCGAGTTCCTGATCCATCAGCACGTCCGGTTGCGAAACGAGGGCGAGGCGGTGCGGATGAGCAAGCGCACCGGGGAGTTCGTGACCCTGCGGGACCTCCTCGGAGCCGTGGGCCGCGACGCCGCGCGCTTCTTCTTCGTCATGACCAGCCCGGGGGCCCCGATGGACTTCGACCTCGCTCTGGCCCAGCGCCGCTCCGCCGACAACCCGGTCTACTACGTGCAGTACGCGCACGCCCGAATCTGCAGCATCCTCCGAGAGGCGGAGCGGGCCGGGATCCCGATGCCCCAGGCGGAGGGCACCGATCTCGCGCTGCTCACGTCTCCGGAGGAACGGGTGCTCGCCAAGCGCGTGATCATGCTCCCCGACATCGTGCACGCCGCGGGCACCCGGCGCGAGCCGCAACGGCTCTGTGCGTACGCCCGAGAGCTGGCCGAGGCCTTCCATGTCTTCTACACACAGTGCCGGGTCCTCACCGACGACGCGACCCTGACGGCCGCCCGGCTGATGCTGGTCGATGCCGCCCGGAGGGGTCTGCGGAACACGCTGGACCTGGTCGGGGTGGCGGCGGCGGAGCGAATGTAGGCTGCGCGCTGTTGCCCCCGGGGGCGGGGTAGTGTACAATAGGGTCGTTGTACGATGGTGTTCCCCCCCCGATTGGATCACGAGCTAGCGTCGCACGCCGTCTCCCGCAGGCCGCGGGGCGATCGAGGAATGCCCCTCGGTAGTGCGCGGGCCGTAAGGGGCATTTACGTATGTGGCCGAGGAGGTCTGGAATGACGCGTCGCGTTACGGTGGGGGTGGCGCTCACCCTGGCGTTGTTCGTGGCCGGTGTGCCGGCCCAAGGCGCGGTGTTCTCGGACATCCTGGGGGATCCCAATCAGCGGGGCATCGAGAAGCTCACGATCGCAGGGGTGCTGGTCGGGTTTCCCGATGGGATGTTCAGGCCGGCCCAGCCGATCACGCGACTCGCGGTGGTGGAGGCCCTCGCGAAGGGACTGGATCTCACAGGGGCGGGGTCGATCCCGGCCTATAAGGATCTCGCGGAGATCCCCGAGGCGGTCCGCCCTGCCATCGCGGCCCTGTTGAACACCGGAGCGGTTTCGCAGCAGAAGGCCGAACTGAAGAAGGGCGATGTCGTGTACACGCTGGCGACCGACAAGGCGGTGTACGGCACCGAGGATCCCGTGGACCTTACCCTCACGGTGATGAACACCGGAGCGGGAGACGTCAAGTTCATGTTCCCGACGACGCAGCAGTTCGACTTCATCGTCAAGCGCGGCGACGCGGAGATCGCCAAGTGGTCGCTCGGGCAGACGTTCGTGCAGGGCGGGCTGGATCTCATCCTGGCGCCGGGGAAGTCCTTCGTGTACAACACGCGATGGCTGCAGAAAGACCAGGACAACCACGCGGTGCCGGTCGGTCCCTACGAGATCATCGGGATCTCGCCCGCCAAGGACAACCCGGTGACGCTCAGCCTGCAGTTCCAGAAGGGCCTCCTGTCCTCGTTCCCCGACAACACATTTCGGCCCAACGGGCAGGTCAGCCGCGCCGAGTTCGCGGCGCTGGTGGTCCGAGCCCTCGGCCGCCAGGGGGAGGCGACCCAGAAGGCGTCCGCGCCGCTGTCGATCAATGACGCCGCCGACGTTCCGGCGACGCTGCACGGCTACGTCGCCGTCGCGCTTGACCGCAAGATCCTGGCGCCGTCGGGGGACGGCCTGTTCCGGCCGAACGCGCCGACGACCCGCGGCGAGGCCGCCGGAGCGCTCGCGTCCGTGATGAACGCCCTCAACAAGTTCAACTACGTCAGGGGCAAGCTCGTGAGCATCACGCAGAACGACATCACCGTGAGCGTGGAAGCCCAGGCGGTGCAGAGCTACGCCCTCACCCCCCAGGTGGCCGTCTATCGCAACGACCGGGTGGCCGCCCCGCAGGACCTGAAACCCAACGACCAGGTATTGATGCTGCTCACCGGCCCGCGCGGGCGGGCCGGCTACATCGAAGCGACCGGGCAGTAGCCCAGGACACGGTGTTCGCGCCCGGGCGTCCCGCGCACGGGCGCGGGGGACCGGAGCACGTGGAGGTGGCACGGCGTGGCGATCGCGGAACTTGAGACCAAGAGCCTCGAGGAACTCCAGGATGTGGCGAAAGAGCTCAACATCCCGAATTTTCGCCGCTTCCGCAAGCAAGAGTTGATCATGAAGATCCTGCAATTACAG
This sequence comes from Candidatus Segetimicrobium genomatis, assembly GCA_005883865.1. Classification (GTDB taxonomy): domain Bacteria; phylum Sysuimicrobiota; class Sysuimicrobiia; order Sysuimicrobiales; family Segetimicrobiaceae; genus Segetimicrobium. Next base: position 798 of record VBAO01000346.1, on the reverse strand, counting down.
ACCGAGCAGAGCGGGTTGTTGTTCCGCTCGGGTATCCTCGAGATCATGCAGGAAGGGTACGGCTTCCTGCGGACCAGCGGCTACCTGCCGGGCTCCGAGGACATTTACGTGTCCCCCTCCCAGATCAAGCGGTTCGGCCTTCGGGTCGGGGACGAGGTGCTCGGCCAGGTCCGCGCGCCCAAGGACAACGAGAAATACTACGCCCTCCTTCGGGTCGAGGCGGTGAACGGGCTGGATCCGGAGCAGGCGCGGAACCGGCCCGACTTCGAGAAGCTCACCCCGGTGTTTCCGCATGAGCGCGTCAAGCTGGAACTGCCGCAAAGCGACCTCACCAACCGGATCGTGGACCTGTTCTCCCCGATCGGCAAGGGGCAGCGCGCCATGATCGTGTCACCTCCGAAAGCCGGGAAGACGACCCTCCTCAAGAAGATCGGCCAGAGCATCGTGCAGAACCACCAGGAAGTGTACCTCATGGTGCTCCTCCTCGATGAGCGGCCCGAAGAGGTGACCGACATGCGCCGCTCCGTGGAGGCCGAGGTGGTGGCCTCCACCTTCGACCGCCCGCCGGAGGAGCACGTCCAGGTCGCCGACCTGGTGCTGGAGCGCGCGAAACGGCTCGTCGAAGGCAACCGCGACGTCGTCGTCCTGCTCGACAGCCTGACCCGGTTTTCCCGCGCGAACAACCTGGTGATTCCCCCAAGCGGCCGGACGCTCTCGGGCGGCCTCGACCCCGCGGCGCTGCACCGCCCCAAGCGGTTCTTCGGCGCGGCCCGGAAGATCGAGGAGGGGGGCAGCATC
>VBAO01000345.1 GCA_005883865.1 Candidatus Segetimicrobium genomatis | reverse complement strand
GCTGGGCCATCGCCGCGACCGGGGCGTTGAGCCCAACCCTCGGCTGGTTCGCCGTGGTCACCGGTGTGGTCATCCTGCTCCAGTTCCTCAGCATGGCGCCGATCCTGTTCCTCGCCGGGATCCTTCTGGCGATCGTGTGGCTGGCCTGGGGAGGCAGTCAGCTCCGGCGCGCCGCGTAGCGCGCATCGTTCGGGGGGACGCGATACCAACAGTCTGGAGGAGGGGTGATGACGGTGACACTCAAGGGGAAATGTGCATTGATCACCGGAAGCTCGCGCGGCATCGGGAAGGGCATCGCGCTGAAGCTCGCCGAAAATGGCGTGAAGGTCGCCATCCACTATTACCGCAATGAAGCGGCGGCCAAAGACACCCTCGCGAACGTGCAGAAACGTGACGCCAGCGGCTTCATCGTCCAGGCGGACGTGTTGCAGCCACAAGATATCAGCCGCATGTTCGAACGGGTACGTTCCGAATTCGGCGGGCTCGACATTTTTGTCAGCAACGCGAGACCGGAGCTGCCGGAGTTCTTCCAGCCTCCGATGGACATTACCCTGGACCAATGGGATGCGGCGATCGACTCTCAGGCCAAAGCGTTCCTGGTGTCGGCGCGGGAGGCGGTCCGCCTCATGTCCGGCGGCGGCAGGATCATCGCCATCACCTACGGGACCGGCAGCCGGACGGGGAGCGTCCTCCCGTGGGTGGGGATGGGATCCGCCAAGGCCGCGATGGAATCCCTGGTCCGCTATTTCGCCGTAGGGCTCGCCAAGCGCGGCATCACGGTCAACGCGGTCAGCCCAGGGTGGACCGAAGACAGCGTCTTGAACAGCCTGCCGCCCCAGGCGCAAGATCTCATCAGCGGCCGACGTCGGGAATGTCGCCGCGCTCCTCTGCTCGGATGAAGCGGGGTGGATCACGGGACAGACGATCTACGCGGACGGTGGGGCGTCGTTGCTCAACTCGGAGGTGCCGCCGGAGATCCAGTTCGGATAGACGCCGTTTCGGGCCGAGCCCGCGGGTGCCGGGAGCGCCGCCCCGTTTCGCAGCGAGATGATACAATGGGAGCGGAGGCGCACATATGAAGCACACAGTCATCGCAGCGATGACCTCGGTCCTCATCACGGTGGCGGCCGGGCTCGGCGGGTGGCCATCCCAGGCCCTGGCGGCACCCCCCGACGTCACGTCCCCCGCGGGGACGACTACAGGATTGGTGGTCATCTTCACGCCCGTGTTCGGCGCCGCCCCTGGGGCCGTGTCGAGCGGGTCGCCGGTCTTGCCGCCGCTGACCGGGCGGTTTGTGCCAAGCCCGACCACCCCCGGTATGGCCGGCCCGGTCCTGCCGGGGATCCTGCTGCTGGCCCCGACGCCCGCGACCGGCTCCCTGGTGCTGCCCGCCGGGCCCTCCTTCACGCAGCTGCAGCTCGTGATCCCCGGACCGAACCCGGCTCAGAACACGACGATCGGCCTGTCGCAGTTGTTGAACGTGCTGCTCAAATCCACGGGAACGGCCGGAGGCAGCGTCTTCGCGACTCCCGCGACGCCCTAGGGAGCACCCCGGGTACGTCGGGGCCCAGCGGATGCCCTGCCTAATGCAAGATTAGGTGGCCCGTCGCCCACAAGATCAGCCCAACCAAGAACAGGAGAAGGAGTACATCCATCGATGCCCCACCTCGCTTTGCCGACTTGAAACCGGACCACGCCCCACCGAGGGCGCGCCTGACATCCAGCCCGCGAGCACCTCAAGAGTGGATACCCCAAAACCTCCGCACTCACGACCAGCGACCGGGAGGGTCTCGATGGAGCCCGTGAACCTCAAGGAGAAATTCAGCCTGTTCGAGGACGTCTGGAGCCCCAAGATCATCGGCGAGCTCAACGACTCCTACGAAAGTCGTGAAGTTTAGAGGGGAGTTCGTCTGGCACCACCATGAGCGGGAAGACGAGCTGTTTCTCGTCGTCCAGGGGCGCATGCGCATGCAGTTTCGAACCGGCGATCGAGACATCGGACCCGGAGAACTCATCATCGTGCCCCGAGGGGTGGAACACTGCCCGCTGGCGCTGACCGAGGACGTGCACGTCGTTCTGCTCGAGCCGAAGACCACCGTGAACACCGGCAACGTGCGGAACGAGCGAACGGTCACCCACCTGAAGAAGCTCTAGGGCGCCCACGGCGTCGATGGTCACCGCGAGGAAGTCCCGACGTTCCTCGCGCCCTTCGTTCCCTCCCACAGCCGCCGCGCGTCTTCCACCAGGCTTTCGTGGATCCAGAGGAACCGCCTGGGGACCGCGGACGTCGTCACGATGGCCCGCAGTTCCTCGGGCATCGTGATCTTTCGATCCCCGGCTCTGGGATTCACGAGCGTATCGACCTCCGGCTCGTCCCGCCACTCGAGCCGGGCGAAGTCCCACGGTCCCGTGCTGGGGAGTCCCAAGATGTGCAGCCGGCCGGCCACGACTGTTGCAGAGAAGAAACGGTGCGACGAAGGCATGGCGAACCCCTACCCCTATGTATGGTGCGACGATGAGTGCGACCTGAGTCAGACCCTGGTGTTTTCGGCATCCCGGCCACCCGAACCTTCCCGGCTCCGTCGAGCGCAGCCCGCCAACCCCCGGCCAAAGGAGATGGGGGCGATAACGACGTAAAGTGTGCACGACACACCGGGAGGAGCATTCGCGCCATGGGGCCAGGGCCGCACGATGCGATCATCGTCGGTGGAGGGCACAACGGGTTGGTCTGCGCGGCCTATCTCGCCAAAGCGGGCCTCGACGTGCTGCTGCTCGAGCGCCGGGAGATCCTGGGCGGCGCGTGCATCACGGAGGAGCTGTTCCCCGGGTACCGCTTCTCGGCGTGCTCCTACTACTGCCACCTCCTCCAATCAAAGGTGATCGACGATCTCGAGCTGCGCCGCCACGGATTTCACGTCTACCACATCGATCCGCAGAAGTGCTACCTGTTTCCGAATGGCCGGGCGCTGTTGTTCTGGGACAGCGTGGAGCAGACGCAGGATGCGATCGGGCGGTTTTCGAAGCGCGACGCCGCCGCGTATCCCCGGTGGCTGGCGTTTTGGGAGCGGGCGGCGGGCCTCATCTACCCGTACTTTCTCACGCCCCCGCCCACCTTCGCGGAGCTCGCCGCGGGACTGCGCACGCCGGAAGAGCGGACGCTCTTCGACAAGCTCCTCACGGCAAGCATGCAGGACGTCGTCACGGAGTTCTTCGAGGACGAGGCCATCCGGGGAATGTTCATTCACGCGCACGATGCGGGCGATCCGGCCGCTCCCGGGAGCGCGCTGGCCTGCGCGTACATCAAATGCAACGCCTTCACGCCTCCCGAAAACATCGGCATCGTCAAGGGAGGGATGGGCAGCATCACCCAGGCGATGGCGGCGGCCGCCCGGTCGTACGGGGCGACGTTGGAGACGGGCGCGCCGATCGACCGCATCCTTGTCGAGGGCGGGACCGCCGTCGGGGTTCGCCTGCAAGACGGCACCGAGATCCGATCACGCCTCGTCGTCTCGAATGCCGACCCCAAACGGACATTCACAACGCTGGTCGGCGGTGAGCACGTGCCCGCCGATTTTCTGAGAAGCGTACGGCGGCTCAAGACGAACACGGCCTACCTCAAGTTC
>VBAO01000344.1 GCA_005883865.1 Candidatus Segetimicrobium genomatis | reverse complement strand
CCCCCGCGGGTTGTTCCGGTGGCCAAACAGCGTGTCGAGGTCCACCAGGTTGGTGAAGATGAGCCCCTCCGGGGTCGTCGTCATGGCGCGCAGGGTCGCCCGCATCCCGTCGAGGTCGTCGTGCGTGTGGATCGCCTCGGTGATCCCCTGCCCGGCGAACAGGTCATGGATCTTGCCGATCGCGACGACCGGGAGCCCGGCGCCGCGCACCCGGTCGAGCACCGTGGGCGCGGGCGGCGGCAGGGAGAAATCCCGCCGCCGGTCGGTGCGCACGAACCGCCCGGGCTCGCCCACAAACGGCCGGGCGATCACCCGGCCCACGGCGTGGGGGCCGGTGAGGATCTCGCGGGCGATGCGGCAGTCCCGGTACAATTCCTCGACCGGGAGGCGCGCCTCATGGGCGGCGATCTGGAACACGCTGTCCGCGGACGTGTACACGATGGGGAAGCCCGTCCGCAGGTGCTCCGCCCCCAGGTCCTGGATGATCTCCGTCCCGGATGCGGCGCGGTTGCCGAGGACGCGGCGGCCGATCCGCGCCTCGAACGGCTCGATCACGTCGGGGGGAAAGCCCCGGGGGTAGGTCGGAAACGGCCGGTCCAGCACGATGCCCATGAGCTCCCAGTGCCCGGTCGTGCTGTCCTTCCCGGCGGAGCGCTCCGCCATTTTGCCAAACGCTCCGGCGGGCGCGGGCTCCGGCGGCACCCCCGCGATGGAAACGATGCGCCCGAGCCCGAGGCGTCCCAGGGTGGGCAACGCGAGCCCCCCGCATGCGGCGGCGGTGTGCGGAAGCGTGCTGGCCCCCGCGTCCCCGTACCGGGCCGCATCGGGGAGGGCGCCGACCCCGCAGCTGTCGAGCACGATCACGAGGACCCGCCGCGGCCTCACGGGGGGACCATGGGCGGCCGCGGCGCGTCAGCCTCGGTGGGCGAGGCGCTCCCGCGCCATGGTGATGCCGATGATCGATTTGGCATCCAGAATCTCTCCGGCGCCGATCCGGCGGTACGCCTCCTCGAGCGGCAGGGAGAGCACGCGGAGGTCCTCCTCTTCGCGCTCCGCCGGCGCGTCCCGCAGGTCCTCGGCGAGGAACACGTGCAGCGTCTCCGAGAGCACGCCGGGCGAGGGATAGAACGAGATGAGCCGCTCCCACTTGGCCGCCGCCTGCCCGACCTCCTCGGCCAGTTCCCGGCGGGCGCAGCCCTCGGGGGTCTCGCCGGGCTCCAGGGTCCCCGCCGGCACTTCCAGCAACTCCGCCCCGACCGGCTGGCGGAACTGGCGGACCAGGAAGAGCCCGCGGTCGGGGGTCAGCGCGACGATCGCGACCGCGCCCGGGTGCTCGACGACCTCGTGCACGACCCGGCGGCCGGCGGGATACTCCACTTCGTCGAGGCGCACCGAGATCCACCGCCCGTCGTAGGCCCGGCGGCTCGTGACCAGGCGCCGCATCAGGCGCGGCTCAGGTGGAGGCGGGGGCCCCGGAGGCTTCGTACACGGGCGTGCCCTCGCGCGCGGCCAGCTCCCGGAACGCCCCGAGGATGCGCAGGGTGGCGGGGCCGGGACGGCCGGTCCCGATCGTCCGGCCGTCCAGTTCAACGACCGGGCCGAGCTCCGCGCCGGTCCCGGTCAGGAAGCACTCGTCGGCCCCGTACATGTCGTGGAGGGTCAGGATCTGCTCCCCGGCGGGGATCCCGAGCGGCCCGCACAGGTCCAGCACCGTCTGCCGGGTCACCCCCTGCAGGATGCCGAGGTGCGGGGGCGGGGTCAGCACCCGGCCGGATTTGACGATGAAGATGTTGTCGGCCGTGCACTCGGCCACGTACCCCTGCGTGGTCAGCATCAACCCCTCGTCGACCCCCACCAGGTTGACCTCCATCCGCGCGAGGATGTTGTTCAGGTAGTTGCACGTCTTGATGCGCGGGTTCAGCACGTCCACCGGGCGCTGGCGCGTGGACGTGGTGATCATTCTGAGGCCCTTGCGGTACGCCTCCTCGGCATACAGCTGGATAGTGTCCACGATGACGATCACGTTCGGGCGCGGGCACTTGCGGGGGTCGATCCCCAGGTCTCCCGGCCCGCGGGACACCACCGGGCGGATGTACGCGTCCCGGAGCCCGGTGCGCCGCACCGTCTCGATGATCGCCCGCGTCATCTCCGGCCGGCTCAGGGGAATCTGGATCCCCAGCGTGTGCGCGGAGTCGAAGAGGCGGTCCACGTGCGCGTCGAGCTTGAAGATCCGCCCGTGGTAGACCCGGATCCCTTCGAAGACGCCGTCCCCGTAGAGGAACCCGTGGTCGTAGACCGACACGGTCGCTTCCTCCTTCGCGACGAAGCGGCCGTTCACATAGATGACGGTGCCCATGCTCTACTCCTCCTAGGCTGCGCGGAGCCGAATCACGCTCACCGGTTCGCCGCTGGAGGCGGCGATGAACTCGCGATAGATGGGATGGGGGCGGGTCGGCCGCGATCGATACTCCGCGTGGAACTGCGTGCCGACGAACCACGGATGGTCGGCGAGTTCGATGATCTCCACGAGCTCGCGGTGGGGGTACAGCCCGGTCACCCGCAGCCCGTGTTGCGTCAGGATCGGGAGGTAGTCGTTGTTCACCTCGAACCGGTGGCGGTGGCGCTCCTGGACCTCCGGCACCCCATACGCCTCCCCCGCGCGCGAGCCGGGGGTGAGCCGGCACGGGCAGAGCCCGAGCCGCATCGTGCCGCCTTTGTCGGTGACGGCCTTCTGCTCCGGCAGCAGATCGATGACCGGGTGCGGGGTCGCGGGGTCGACCTCCGTCGTGCTGGCGCCCGCGAGCCCGCACACGTGGCGCGCGAACTCCACGACCGCCCACTGCATCCCGTAGCAGTCCCCGAGGAACGGGATCCGCTGCTCGCGCGCAAACCGCACCGCCTTCACCTTGCCCTCGACCCCACGCGCGCCGAAGCCGGGGCAGACCAGGATCCCGTCGTATCCCGCGAGGCGGCCGGCGACGCTCCGCTCGTCCAGCCCCTCCAGCTCTTCCGAGTCCTGCTTGCTGATCACCACGTGGCACCCGGCGGCGATGCCCCCGTGTCTCAGCGCCTCGTCGATGCTGACGTAGGAGTCTTCGTTGCCCATGTATTTGCCGACGAGCACGATCCGCACCGTGGCCGACGGGTGCCGGAGGCGCTCCACCATCGCCCGCCACTCGGCCAGATCCGGCGTGCGCGCGGCCAGCCTGAGGCGCCGCTCGACGATGAGGGGGAGCCCCTCCTCCTCCAGGATCAGCGGGACCTCGTAGATGCTCGACGCATCGACCGCCTGGATGACCGCCTCGGGCGGAACGTCGCAGAACAGCGCCAGCTTGTCGCGGAGGCCCCGGCCGAGCGGCCGCTCGGTGCGGCAGATGATCACGTCCGGCTGGATGCCGATCCCGCGAAGCTCCTTCACGCTGTGCTGCGTGGGCTTGGTCTTGAGCTCGCCCGCCCCCCGGAGATAGGGCACGAGGGAGACGTGGACGTACATCACGTTCTCTTCCCCGACGTGGAACTTGAACTGCCGGATCGCCTCGAGGAACGGCAGGCTCTCGATGTCCCCCACGGTTCCGCCGACCTCGACGATGATGATGTCGGCCCCCTGAGTCCGCGCCACCCGCACGATCTCGTCGCGGATCTCGTTGGTCACGTGGGGGATGACCTGGACCGTGGCGCCCAGGTACTCGCCGCGACGCTCGCGGGCGATCACCGCGGCGTAGATCTTGCCGGTGGTCGTGTTGTTGTCCCGGCTGAGGTTCTCGTCGATGAAGCGCTCGTAGTGGCCGAGGTCCATGTCCGTTTCCGCGCCGTCGTCGGTGACAAACACCTCGCCGTGCTGAAACGGGTTCATGGTGCCGGCGTCCACGTTCACGTAGGGGTCGAACTTCAACATCGTGACCCGCCACCCGCGGCTCCGGAGCAGCCGCCCCAGCGAGGCGGAGGTGATCCCCTTGCCGAGGGCCGACGCGACGCCCCCGGTGACGAAGATGTAATTCGACCGCTGCTGCGTCATCGACCGGGCCTCCCGTGTGATCCCTGGGTTCGGTGATGCCTTCGTTCGCCTACCGCTCACCCCACGTCAGTTTGGCGCGCAGGCGGCTGTAAAACCCCCCGCGCCCCAAGCGCACAAGACGGGTCTGGTACGGGGAGCGCTCGACCCGCACCTCGTCGCCGGCCTGGAGGGGGAACCCCTCCTGCCCATCGACGGTCAGGACCGGGGGGGCGCCGACCGGCTCCACCCGGATCCCGATGGTATCGTCCGCGGACACCAGCACCGCCCGGGCGTTGAGCGTGTGCGCGCAGATGGGCGTGAGCACGATCCCCGCCACGCCCGGGTGGACGATCGGGCCGCCCGCCGAGAGCGAGTAGGCGGTGGATCCCGTGGGCGTCGCGACGATCATGCCATCCGCCAGGTGGGTGGCCAGGTGCTCGGCGTTCACATAGGTGTGGAGTTTCAGCAGCCGGGCATACCCGCTCTTGGTGACGACGATGTCGTTGAGGGCGAGCACCTCCTGGATCCGCCGGCCATCGCGTTCCACCCACGCCCGCAGCATCATGCGCTCGTCGAGACGGTAGTCGCCTTCCAGGAGCCGGTGGAGCGCGCGCTCGACCTCCGGGCCGTTCACCTCGGCCAGGAACCCGAATCCTCCTATGTTGACGCCGAGGATGGGGATCCCACGGGGCGCTGCGGCCCGGGCGGCTCTGAGGATGGTGCCGTCCCCGCCGAACACCACGACCACGCTCGCCCGGGACATCAGATCGGCCTCGGCGACCCCCAGCGTCCGGTGCCCGAGGGTCTCGGCGCTCTCCCGGTTGATCACCACCGGGACGCCCCGCTCGGCGAGGAGGTGCACCGCCTCCTGCGCCAACCGCGCCCATTCGGGGTTGGCCTGGAGTTTCTCGACGTTGACGTCGAGTCCGATGGCGGCAATCACGGCCGGCTCCAGGCCTGCGCAACGGCGGCGTCGAGCGCCTGGGGGGCGAGTCCCTCCCCATCTCCCCGGCGCAAATACGCCAGGTATTCCAGGTTTCCGGCGGGGCCCGCGAGCGGGGATGGAGTCACACCCAGGGGATGCAGCCCGGATGGGCGCGCGGCCTCGAGCACGGCGCCGAGCACCTCTCGGTGGACGGCCGGGTCACGCACCACCCCGCCGCGCCCGACCCGGTCCCGGCCCGCTTCGAACTGCGGTTTCACGAGCGCGATCACGGCGCCCCCTCCCGACAGCACCCCCGCGATCGGGCGCCAGACGAGCCTGAGGCTGATGAACGCGAGGTCGGCGGTCACCAGATCGCATGGACCGCCGATCTGATCCGTCGAGAGATATCGTGCGTTGATCCCCTCGAGGCAGACGACCCTGGGGTCGGTCCGGAGGCTCCAGGCCAATTGTCCTCGCCCGACATCCACCGCGTACACACGGGAGGCGCCCGCGCGAAGCAGGCAGTCGGCCAGCGCGTGAGCGAGTTTGACGCCTCCCCGGCTGACGTATCCCCCGTCTCGCGGGCGGACCCGGACGGCCATTCCGGACGTCACCCGCCGTCCCGGCTTCTCGGCCGGGCGCCCGTCGACGGTGACCCGCCCGGCCATGATGATCGCCTGGGCCTCGCTCTTGGTGGCGGCGTGCCCGCGGGAGACCAGCCACTGATCCAGCCGGTCGCCCGGCACGGAGGTGACGCCTTGTCTCATCGGTCGCGGCTCAACAGGAACGCGGCGAGGTCCCCCAGCCATCGACCCCGCGCGCCGAGCGGCTCGAGGGCCGCGATCGCCTCACGGGTCGCCTCCTCCGCCAGCCGTCGAGAGTCGGTCAGGCCGAACACGGAGGGAAACGTCACCTTCGCCTGCGCGACGTCGCTTCCCGTGCCCTTGCCGAGCTTGGCCTCCTCGCCGATCACGTCGAGGATGTCGTCGACGATCTGGAATGCCACCCCGAGGTGCGCCCCGTACCGGCCCAGCGCCTCCAGATCCCCCGGAGTCGCGCCACCGAGGATCCCTCCGATGCGGACGCACGCCCCGATGAGCGACCCGGTCTTGAGCCGGTGGATCTCCCGGACGTCGGGCGCGCCGGCCGACCCTCGGAGGGCCAGGAGGTCGAGGACCTGCCCGCCGACCATGCCGTGGGTGCCGATCGCCTTCGTGACTTCCGTGATCGCATGCACCACCCGGCCCGGCGCCACCCCCGGGATCTCCGCGTTCCTCGCCAGCAACTCGAAGGCCAGCGCGTGAAGCGCGTCCCCGGCCAGCACCGCGATCGCCTCGCCGTAGAGCACGTGGCAGGTGGGCCGGCCCCGCCGGGTCGGTGAGTCATCCATCGCCGGGAGGTCGTCGTGGATCAGGGAGTAGGTATGAATCAGCTCGACCGCGCACGCCGCGGGGAGGACCGACTCGGGCCTCCCCCCGGCCACTTCGGCGCCGGCCAGCACCAGGATGGGCCTGAGCCGCTTGCCGCCGGCAAACACGCTGTGACGCATGGCCCGGAGGACCTCCTGAGGGGACGTCTCCTCCGGCGCGATGCACCGCTCGAGGGCGCTCTCGACCAGCCGGGCCTGGTGGGCGAGGCGCGCCTCCACCGCCTCCATCGATCCGGCGCGGGCGTGCGGCACGCGCAGCATCTACCGGATTACGAACTCCCGCGCAGGGGCGGGCTGCGCGGGGGCATCGTCCCAGTCGACCCGGACGTCCCGGACCACCGCCCCCGGCGGGCCCCGGCGCACCGCCGCGATCAACGCCTCCAGGGGGGCCCGGTCGCCCTCGGCGATGATCTCCACCTGTCCGTGGGGGAGGTTGCGGGCGAGGCCGGTGAGCCCGAGCGTGCGCGCGTGGCCCGCCGTGAAGTAACGGAATCCCACGCCCTGGACCCGGCCCGTCACGATGATATGGACCCGCACCACACGCGAGCCGGGCTCACACGTCGGCGGCCTGCCCTACCAGCGGGAGAACGCCGGACCGAACCAGGTGGCCCAGCAGCCCGTTGACGAACCGGCCGGAGTCTTCGGTGCTGTACTGTTTGGCGAGCTCCACCGCTTCATTGATGATGACGCGCACGGGGGTGGGAGTGTGCTGGAGCTCGAAGAGCGCCATCCGCAAGATGTTCCGGTCGACGGCGGCCATGCGATCGATCGTCCAGTGCTCGGCCACGCGCGCGATCTGGGCATCGATCTCAACCAAGTGCGCCTGCGTGCCCTCGGACAGCGTGACGACCAAGGCCCAATCCTCCGGGAGCCAATCGGGCGCGGCCACCGACGCCAGGGCATCGTCGAGCCCGAGCCGCCCCACGTCCAGCTGAAACAGCACCTGCAGCGCCGCTTCGCGCGCCCGCCGTCGCATCGCCTGCTTGGTCGCCCTCCCAAACGAACTGACCACCCAACTCGGTGGTCAGCGTCTCCAACCCGGGGCCAACCCGGCCCCGCGTGCTCGGTCTCCGCCGTTTTGCTCCTGCACTATCGTATTATACCCGGTCCCACCGTGGCCAGCAACTCCCGCACCTGCGCGACATCACGTGCGATCTGCCGGCCGAGTTCCTCCGGACCCGAGAAGGCGCGTTCCTCCCGAATTCTTCGGACGAACTCCACCAGGAACGGTTCGCCGACGACACTCCCGCGGACATCGAACTCGAGCAGGTGGGTCTCCACCGTGATCTGACCCCCGCCGAAGGTCGGACGGCGGCCCACGTTGGTGGCCCCCCCATAGCGCCGCCCGCCCACCGTGGCGATCGTGGCGTACACGCCCACCCCCGGCAGAATCTTGCGCGGGGAATCCACCGCCAGGTTCGCCGTCGGGAACCCGATGGTGCGGCCGCGTCCCGCGCCGGCCGCGACCCGCCCCCGGAGGCTGTAGTACCGGCCGAGCAGGCGGGCGGCCTCATCCACCAACCCTTCCCGGAGCGCGCTCCGGATCCGGCTGCTGCTGACCGGCTCTCCGTCGACCAGCACGGCCGGGACGAGGTGCACCTCGATCCCGCGCGCCCGGCCCCACTCGGCGAGGCCCTGCGCGGTGCCCTCCCGCCGGTATCCAAACGTGTACGAGGAGCCGGCGAAGATCGCCCGGGCCCCCAGCCGCTCCGCGAGCACGCCGTCCAGCCAGACGTGCGCCGTCCACCCTGAGGTTGCTCAAGAGCGCGACGCGTTCGTCCAAGGTGCTGAGGAGCACCGGGTCGGTGCCCGGCCGCAGCACCTCCAGGGGGTGCGGCTCAAACGTCACCGCGACCGACCGCGTTCCGCTGCCGTGCGCGTGGGCGACCGCGTGGCGGATCACCTGCTGATGGCCGAGGTGGAGGCCGTCGAACGTTCCCAGGGCGAGCACCGAGTCCCCGGGGGGGAATTCACTCAGGCCGCGGACGGTGAGCAACGACCCCCCCTCCGGCTCCGGCCAGCACCTTGAACGGCCGCAGCACCCCGCCGTCCACCCGCGCAAGCGCGATCAGGGTCCCGCGCCGGCTGCGGAGGCGCACGGGTCCGTCCTCCAGAATGCCGGACGCCCCCACCTTCCACAGCGGCACCGGGTG
>VBAO01000314.1 GCA_005883865.1 Candidatus Segetimicrobium genomatis | reverse complement strand
GAGAGCCTCCTGGTGGTGCCCCAGGACGGCCCTCCCGGGTTCACCACCAATGCCGTGATGCATGGCGAGCCGATGCACTCCGGCATTCAGGATTGCTGGATCGAAGACGTGCGGTGCGCGGCCGCGCCCCGCACCGTCACCGGTACGGCGAGCCCGGCGACGGTCTTCGACCATGCGGAGGACCTCATCCGGGAGCGCGGGTGCGATCGGGGCGCCATCGGGATCGCTGGCGAGTGTACCGCCGATCGGCTCGCCCAGTTCCTCCAGGACACCTTTCCGCACGCGCGGGTGACACCCGCCGGCGGCCTGTTGCGCGACATGCGGGCGACCAAGACTCCCCGCGAAGTCGACGTGATACGCGGCGCCTGTCACCTCGCAGACGAAGCGGCGCAGGCGGCGATGGACGCCGTGCGCCCGGGCGTCACGGAATATGAACTCGCCGCCGAGGCCTATTACGCGATGTTCAACGCGGGCGCCGAGCATCCCGCGTTCGCGATCGCCGTCTGTGCCGGGGCGCGGGCGGGATTCAAGCACATGGCGCCGACGTCAAATCGCGTCCGCGAGGGGGACATGGTGTATATCGATGTCGGGGGGCGGTACATGGGCTACCACAGCGACATCTCCCGGCAACGCGTGTGCGGGACCCCGACGGCCGAGCAGGTGCATTTTATGGAGGCGCAGATCGCCATTGTCGAGGACGTGATGGCCGCGGCCCGTCCGGGGGCCGTGATCGGCGACCTGGCCGAGATGGCCCTCGCCCGGGCCCGCGGGGCGGGATATGCCGAATATTTGTACTTCCGCGGCCACGGCGTCGGCGCCGCGACCCAGGACCTTCCCGCCTTCGCTCCCGGGAATCCCGCGCGGCTCGAGGAGAACATGGTGTTCGCGTTCGAGCCGATGCTCGTGCGGAAGGGATTCGGGACGGCGTGTTGGGAGGACGTGTGGCGGGTGACCGCGTCCGGGGTCGAGCGCCTGAACCGGTGCCCGATCCGGTGGTGGTAGCCCCGCGTCATGCGTGAGATGCTGAAGGAGGAGATGCGGCCATGGCCATTTGGGACGATGTGATCCCCAAGGAGGAGCAGGCACTCTACGAGCGCGGCGGGTGGGGCGGCCGGGTCGGCTTCGGTCGCCGTCCCGCGCTCCTCGTCGTGGACATGTACACGGCGTTCGTGCATCCCGCCTATCCCTTCAGCAGCCCCTCGGCCCCCGCGACCGTGCAGGCCATTCGGGTGGTGCTGAACGCCGCCCGAGCCGCCGGGTGTCCCGTGTTCTTCTCGAAGGCGCAGCCCCGCTCGATTCCCGCGGAACGCGGCCGGTGGAAGGTGACGGCCACGCGGCAGCCGATCATGGCCGATCCGGCCGCGTACGAGATCGTGCCTGAGGTAGCCCCGCTCGAGGGCGAAACCGTGATCGTGAAATCCGCTCCCAGCGCGTTTTGGGGGACGGACCTTGCCGGATACCTCATCTACCACAGCGTCGACACCGTGATCGTCACAGGGACGGTCACCAGCGGGTGCGTGCGCGATACGGCGCTGGACGCGTTCAATTATAATTTCCGGGTGGTCGTCCCCGAGGAGTGCGTGTGCGACCGGGGGATGACCTCCCACAAAGTGACCCTGTTTGATATCCACATGAAGTACGGGGACGTCGTGCCCATGGCCGAGGTGCTGGAATATCTGAACGGCGTGCGGCAGGGTGAGCACGCGCGCCCCGTAAGCGCGCGGCCGTCGCGGTGACCGCATGGGGGCGGGACGTCCGAGTCGGCGTCCTCGATCACGTCTGGGGAGGAGGGATGTACGTGCTTCGACGGGTGGTGGTTGTGGCAGTCGCCGTGGGGCTTGCCGCGGCGGGCGTGGGCGGGGGGATCCCGTCACCGGCGACCGGGCAGGGGGCGGGGGTGTTCCGGGTGCCGCTTGGCGGAGAGCCGCCGACGGGTGATCCGTACTTCGCCACGGATTTCTCGTCAGGCGATCTCACGTTCTTGATGTACACCACCTTGGTCGGTCTCGACAGTGCGGGCAAGATCGTTCCCGACGGCGCGCGGAGTTGGGATGTCTCGCCGAACGGCCTGGTGTACACATTCCACCTTCGCGACAACGTCCAGTTCCACAGCGGCCGGAAAGTCACCGCCGCCGACTGGAAGTGGTCGTTTGAGCGGATGGGGGATCCCGGCCTTCGTACCGCGGTAGGGGATGTGGTGCTGGCGGGGATTGAAGGCTACGACGCCCAGCAGCGGGGGGCGGCGGGCCTGGCCGGGTTCGTGCTCAACCCCAGGGCCCGCGGCGGCTTCCTGAACCGCCTCGCGTACTATGCCGCGGTCGTGCTCGATCGGGACGTGGTGGAGAAGGGCGGGAAAGGGTGGTACGAGGCCCGGGACGCGGGATCAGGGCCTTTCACCTTGAAGGAGTGGGTCCACAACGACCACGTGACGTTGGCGACCGATCCGCACTACTTCCTGGGTGCGCCCAAGGTCTCCCGGGTCGAGATGCCGATCGTGCCGCAGGCGACCACGCGGCTCTCGGAGTACCAGGCGGGCCAGCTCGATCTTGTGTCCGTCCCCCTGGCCGACTACCAGCGGATCCGGTCCGATCCCGTCCTGGGCAAGGAGCTCCTCGTCTTCCCCCGCGCCCAAATCATCTGGTTTGGCCCGAACCCGCGCGTGTACGAGCCGTTCAGGGACGCACGCGTGCGGCGGGCGTTCGCGATGGCCATCGACAAGGTGAAGATCGCCAAGGCCGTGTTCTTCGGATTCTACCAGCCCGCCTGGTCCATCGTGCCCCCGGGCATCCCGGGCTTCTACAGCGGCTACAAGGGGCTCGCGTACGATCCCGCGCAGGCGAAGAAACTCCTGGCCGACGCGGGGGTCGCGGGGAAGCTTCCGCCGCTGACCATCGCCATGAATCCGATCGCACAGGACTACCAAATGGCGGCGGAGGCCGCCGCGGCAATGCTCAAGGAGAACCTGGGCGTCGACGTGGCGCTCCAGAAGACGGAGTTCGCCAACTTCCAACAGGGGATGAACCGGCGGACGGTGTTCCTCCTGCTCTACAGCAAGTCGCCGCTCGACCGCGTGAGCTACGCGAACCCGGACTTCGACCGGTTCGTCGATGACGCGAACGCCGCGCCGACGGAGGCCCAGCGGACCGTCCTCTACCACAAGGCGGAAGCCCTGGCCGTCGAGGACGCCGCGATGATCCCGATTGTGTTCTCACAGTTCGCCCTGCTCAAGAAGCCGTATGTTCATGGGTTGGAAACCACCCCGGCGCTGACAGGCTGGCTGCGCTTCAACGCCGTGAGCATCCAGAAATAGCGCAGGCCCGAGGAGCGTGGGGTCGCTCAGGCGTCGCGGAGAGGGCCGCCTCCGTCCTGTCGGGGGCGGCCCCGTCCGTGTTCGCTAGGATGGGGCCGACGTGATCTGCTTCCTGGCCTACCGTGTCGGCCTCACGCTGCCCCTCCTCCTCGGTGCGGCGGTCGTGATCTTTCTCGCCGGTCATTACGCCCCGGGCGATCCGGTGCAGGTGCTCCTGGGAGACCACTACACGCCCGAGGCCGCGGCCCACATGCGGCATGACCTCGGGCTGGACCGGCCATTCGTCGTGCAGTTGGCCGCGTACATCGTCCATGCCGCCGCCTTCGACTTCGGCGTGTCGTATGTCAACCCGGCCCGGCGCGTGCGCGACATCGTGCGGCAGACGCTCCCGATCAGCGTCCGCCTGGCCGCGTGCGCCGTGCTGCTCGCCACAATCCTCGGCGTCACCCTCGGCGTCGGTGCGGCCGTGTATCCCCGTTCGGTGGTTGACCGGCTGATCCAGATCGGCGTGATCGCGGGGCTGTCGGTCCCGAGTTTTGTCACCGGCGCGATTTTGGTGCTCTTGTTTGCGCTCCGCTGGCGGCTCCTCCCGGTCGCGGGATGGGGCTCCCCGCAGGCGGCCGTCCTCCCCGTCATCGTGCTCGCGGCGGCGCCCCTCGCGTATATCACCCGCATCAGCCGCGCCAGCGTGCGCCAGGTCATGACGGAAGACTATGTGAGAACCGCGCGGAGCAAGGGCCTGCGGGCGCCCGCCGTCCTCCTTCGGCACGTCCTCCGCAATGCCGCGCTCCCGATCGTGACGACGGTCGGCATGGCCTTCGGGTACGCGATCACCGGGGCCTTCGTGGTGGAGGTCATTTTCAACATTCCCGGGATGGCCCGGGTGGCCGTCGACGCGATCCTGCAGCGCGACTACACGATCATCCAAACGGCCGTCCTGGTCTACACGACCCTCTTCGTCGTGATCAACCTGGTGGTGGATCTCTCCTATGCGTTCCTCAACCCACGAGTTCGATACTGACCACCCCCCGACGCGGATGCGCGCGCGGGGGACGCGGCGTCCGGCGATCCTGCGTCTGCTCGGGCAGGACCGGCCGGCGGCCTGCGCGGCGGGGCTGCTCCTCCTCCTCGTGCTCGCGGCCGTGGTGGCCGCCCGCCTGACCGGGTACGCCTACGACCACCAGGATCTCGACCACCCGTTCAGGGGACCCGAGGCCGGGCGGTGGTGGCTGGGGACCGATCAATACGGACGCGACCTGCTGACGCGGGTCCTCTACGGCGCCCGGGTCTCGCTCGCGGTCGGGTCTTCGGCTGTGGCGGCGGAGTCGGTCGTCGGTGTCGCGTGGGGCACCATCGCGGGTTTTTACGGCGGACGTCTCGACGCCGCGTTGATGCGGGTCGTGGACCTGCTGATCGCCTTTCCCTCGTTGTTGCTGGCCGTGCTCGTGACCGGGATCTTCGGCGCGAGCCTCGTCAACATCGTGCTGGCCTTGACGATGACGGCGTGGCCGGGGATGGCCCGGACGATCCGGAGCGAGGTCGTCGCGCTGCGGGAGCGGGACTACCTCGAGGCCGCGCGCGGGCTCGGGGCCTCCCCGGCCCGGATCCTGGCCAGACACCTGATCCCGAACGTCGTCCATCTCTTGGGCGCCCGCGCCACGCTCGACGTGAGCGCGCTCATCCTCAATGAGGCGACCCTGAGCTTCATCGGCATCGGGGTGCAGCCGCCGCGGCCGAGCTGGGGGCTGATGATCAGCGAGAGCTTCCAGTTCCTGCAGAGCCATCCCTACCTGGTCGTCGTGCCGGCCACCGCGCTGTCGGTCACCGTGGTGTCATTCAATCTGCTCGGCGAGACGCTTTCGGAGTGGCTGGACCCCAAGCTGCGCCAACGGACCCGGTGACCGGTCGATGCGGAGGGATGAGATGGGAAACGGGATCCGCTGGGGGCTGAGCCTGCCGAATCGCGGAGTGGTGCTGGGCACCGCGAGCCCTGGCGAGCTCCTCGCGATGGCGGAAATCGCGGATCGGTCCGAGGTGTTCGACGCCGTCTTCACGGGAGACAGCCTCATCGCGAAGCCCCGGCTGGACGCGCTCATCCTGCTCTCCGCGGCGGCCGGTCGAACGCATCGGGTGCTGCTCGGGACGTCCTGTATGGCCAGCTTCATCCTTCGCCACCCGATCGTCCTGGCCAATCAGTGGGCGGCGTTGGATCAGGTCAGTGAGGGCCGGGCCTATCTCGTCGCGTGCATGGGGGGAGGGCCGAACACCCGCTCCGGTCTCCGCTCTCCCAGCGGGGCGAAGTGGGACACCGAGTTTGCGGCGATGCAGGTCGCGATGGACGAGCGGGCGGGCCGTCTGATGGAGGGGATCGACATCCTCCGGCGGCTGTGGACCGGCCGACCGACGACCCACGAGGGGCGGTACTATCGGTTCCGCGACGTGGGGTTGAACGTCCGGCCGGTCCAGGATCCCTGTCCCATCGCCATCGCGAGCAACCCGCAGCGCCCCTATGCCGACGACGCCATCATCGACCGCGCGCTCCGGCGGGTCGCCCGCCTGGGGGATGGTTGGCAGGTGGAGATGAGCACCCCCGAGGAGTTCGAGGACCGCTGGCGCCGCATTCGGGCGTACGCGGCGGAGTACCGACGCGTCCCCGGCCCCACGACCTCGATGATCCACTTCTACGTGAACGTGAAGCGCGATTCGCAGGACGCGTTCGATGAGGCGCGGCGCTTCTACGAGGCGTACCATGTCGGGACGTTCCCCGAGGAC
>VBAO01000180.1:11111-11489 GCA_005883865.1 Candidatus Segetimicrobium genomatis | reverse complement strand
TTCCAACCGTGCTGAGGGGACCTTGGGGCGCCTCCGTTACCATTTGGGAGGCGACCGCCCCAGTCAAACTGCCCGCCTGCCACTGTCCCGACAACCGATAAGGTCGTCGGTTAGAACGTAATTCAATCAAGGGTGGTATTCCAAGGTTGGCTCCACCGAAGCTAGCGCCCCGGCTTCGTAGCCTCCCACCTATCCTCTACATGACAGAACCACACCCAATGACAGGGTACAGTAAAGCTCCACGGGGTCTTTCCGTCCAGCTGCGGGGAGTTCGTGTCTTCACGAACACCACAACTTCGCCGAGTCCCTGGTCGAGACAGCGCTCAAGTCGTTACACCATTCGTGCAGGTCGGAACTTACCCGACAAGGAATTTCGCT
>VBAO01000180.1:10000-11035 GCA_005883865.1 Candidatus Segetimicrobium genomatis | reverse complement strand
TCCGGCGCTCCGGATGTCCGGCGTATGGTCTCTGAGGGTTCCAGACATTTTCCGTCTGGCCTTCCCTGCTGATTGCCTGCACTGGTCGGATTGTCACCCGGAGTATGAACTACCTCGGGTACCGCCAGATCCTCAGGGTTCCCAGCATATGGCCGGATGCTCACCACATCGTCACCGATGCGGAGGGCAGCGAATCTACCTTAGGACCGTTCGTCATGTTACGACCCATTCTCTGGGCGGCGGGATTGATTACCCGCTCTGCGTGTCGCCACGCAGGCCGGACTGTATCATCCCTGCAGTGTTCAGGGTCCGGCGTGCAGTCTCTGAGGGTTCCAGACCAACGAGCAGCCTGGCCTTCCCTGCTGATTGCCTGCACCTACGCATTGTCACCAGTATATCACAACATCTGTACATCACTGGTAGCGCAGGATACTCAGGTTTCCCAGCATATAGCCGGATTTTTTAACGTAACTACAGCGGTCCAGCCTATAGTTACGGCCGCCGTTCACCGGGGCTTCAGTTCAGGGCTTTGCCTTGCGGCTAACCCCTCCCTTTAACCTTCCGGCACTGGGCAGGTGTCAGCCCCTATACATCGCCTTGCGGCTTAGCAGAGACATGTGTTTTTGTTAAACAGTCGCTTGAGCCGATTCCCTGCGACCTCTTCGGGCTTCCCTTGTACAGGGTCACCCTACGGAGGCACCCCTTGTTCCGAGGTTACGGGGTCAGATTGCCGAGTTCCTTGACCAGGGTTATCTCGCGCGCCTTGGCACGTTGCGTGCCAGCCTACCTGTGTCGGTTTGCGGTACGGGCGCACCGAATTCTCGCGTCGCAGCTTTTCTAGGCAGCGTGGGCTTAACCTCTTCGCGGGGCTTTGACCCCCCGCTCGCACTCGCGTCTCGGGGTTACGAGGCACCGGATTTGCCAGGCGCCTCCCCCTACCTGCTTGGCCCGGCACAACCAATCGCCGGTTGGTCTACCCTTCTGCGTCCCCACGACGTTGATAACGAACCCGATGCGGGGCCGGAATGTCGACCG